>NZ_JBHSHY010000018.1:0-111497 GCF_042653205.1 Paenibacillus sp. GCM10023250
TCCCGCATACCCAAGACCAAGCCCACCAGTTGAACTTCTTACTTTCCTTCAGATTCTCCTGAAGCCAAGGTGATGAAATCCTGCGAATGAGTGAGTATATGTGAGATAAACTCTTAAAACCGAGGGACGGGAGACGATAGTTTAACAAAGATTTAAGGTAGCCGACGTTTTTAGTCGGCTACCTTTTTATCTTTCCAGGGCCTTTCCCCCCGCGGGCTGCAAAAAAATGAAGGGATGTCCACAGACCGCGTCCCCCTCTAGCGTGAAAAAAAGTCCCCAAGCGGCATCCAGAAGAAATGTCTGTACGATGTCCGCTTCCTGTCCAAACACCAATGATAGCATTATCCATGTAGAAAAAATGTTCAGGAAGGTGATGAAATGACAGTAAGGGAAGCGGCAGAAACACTCAAGGTGCATCCAAGAACGATTTACAACATGATTGATGATGGGCGTCTCAAGGCAACGAAAAACTACCATGGAGCATGGGAAATATCAGACGAGCAGATTGACCAAATGCTTAACGAGTCAATCAAACGTGGTGACAGGGCCATGGAGCTGGGGGGCGCAATCGATGTATTGCAGCCGCTTAATCAAAACAGCTATAAAAACACTTTTCTCGAACTGATCGAAGTAGCAGAAAAGGCAGTAACAGCATTTAAGAGTGGCAACGCAAGACCAGAGACAATTATTTCTGATTTCAAAAAAGTTATTACACGCTTGGACGAAACTGATTCCGTATCCTCATTCATTCGCAAAGTAATGTCATTAGCAGGTACGTATAACGATGAATCTTTCGAATCGCTTGAACTGCTTGTAAACGTACTCGAATCTAGAAACAATAAGGCGGTGTAACCATGAGAAACTTGAAGAAAATTAATGCGTTGAAACAGCAAATGGCCGAGAAACGAACTTTGGCAAATCAGATGGCAGATGAAAATAAACTTGAAGAGGTGCGAGCAATTTCCGCAGAAATGCGCACCTTAAAAGAACAAATTGAAGCGCTGGAAGAATTGGACAATGTAGATCAGGGCCGAATTTCAAACGATTCTAAAGTAGATCCGCTTGGAGGCGAACCAGCTGCAGGAGCTCTAAACGAAACCCGGTCTCTGAAAAGAGAACAACGTATGAGTACACTTGCGAAGCCCTATATGATGGACGGGCAGAAGCGCACGCTTTCTTTAGGGAAGTACGTTAAGGGGATCGTAACCGGAAACTGGACGAATGCAGAAGCGGAGCGTCGTGCAATGTCCGAGAACGTACTTACCGGCGGTGGCGTACTTGTGCCGGAATTGCTTTCTACAGAGGTAATCGACCTGGCGCGCAACCAAGCTAGGGTTATCCAGGCAGGCGCATTAACCATCCCAATGGAATCCAATGCATTGACGCTGGCCAAGGTTATTAACGGACCAGCAGTTGCATGGAAAGCTGAAAATGCTCCTATTGCTGAATCTGACGTAACTTTTGGTGCAGCTGACCTGAAGGCTAAGACGCTAGTTGGAATGGTGCGTTTAAGTGTAGAATTGTTCGAGGATGCGGAAAACATTGATTCTATTATAGAACAAGAACTTGCGGCAGCTCTCGCCCTAGAATTGGATCGCGCCACATTGTTCGGTACTGGAATCGATGATGAACCGCTAGGACTGTACCGTACCTCCGGATTGCAAAAGATTGATATGGGCGTTAACGGTGACAAGTTGGAAGGGTATTTCCCGTTTTCCCAAGCGGCTGAAATGATCCAGAATGTCAACGGAGAAGCTACAGGGGTCATATGGGCCCCGAGAACAGCCGGTGCTGTAGATCGGCTTACGGACACTTCGGGACAGCCTCTGAAGGCTCCAGCGTCGTTTGAGAGCCTTAAGAAATACTCGACCAATCAAGTCCCCATCAACCTTGCACATGGTACCACAAATAACGCGAGCGTGGCGCTTCTGGGGGACTGGTCGAAGCTCTACATTGGTACCCGCACTAACCTTACCTTAGAAACGAGCAGAGAGGCTGAAGGGGCGTTTGGTAAGCTCCAAGTAGTCATTAGGGCTTACCTCCGTGCAGACGTACTGGCGTCCAAGCCAAATCACTTTGTAGCCATTGAGGGAATCGTTCCAGCTTAAACAAAACATGCCAAGGCCGGCACAAGATGTGCGGGCCTTTTGTCTGTACCTTATATTGAAGGAAAGCGAGAACAATCGTGGCCAGGTGCGATTATCTAAGAGCAGCTGAGCCCTTGTTTTTATTTTATCTTCGTCATCAATTCGTCATCAATTTGATTTATTTTGTGATGATGTTAAAACATAAAGTGATAAAAAGCTTGATATTACTGGGGTAATTAAAAATCCGGGGCCCTTCTTTCGAAGGGCCCCTTTCATGGGAGAGGAGAAACCGGACGAAGAGCTTATGGGGAAACGTAAGTCTTCTCCGCGGTTGTCTACGGCATCTCGCGACGCCGATATCTTCAGAATGCCCAGATTGCGGCGGCTTATACCTCGACTTGGAAATCATTTTTCCCGAAATCGGTTACGGCTTCCGAATTCCTGTTGTATGATTTTCTTAGGCATTGCCTGAGTTGAAAGCGGGAAGGGGTTCGCACGCAGATGAAGATTGTGGTATTGGACGGGTATACGCTCAATCCGGGCGATTTGAGCTGGGACGAAATCGGCCGGCTGGGGGAGCTGACCGTATACGAGCGCACCTCATACGGGAAGATCGTTTCCCGGGCGAAGGGGGCGGAGCTGATTTTGACGAACAAGACGCCGCTTCCGGCGGAGGTTATCCGCGAGCTGCCGTCGCTGCGCTATATCGGTGTTTTGGCGACCGGTTACAATATCGTCGATGTGGACGAGGCGAGGAAGCGGGAGATCGTCGTGACGAACGTGCCCGACTACAGCAACGCGGCGGTCGCGCAGTTGGTTTTCGCGTTCATGCTGGAATTTGCGAGCCGCGTCGGCGTGCACAGCGACGCGGCCCGCGGCGGCCGGTGGGCGGCCGGGCCGGACTTCTCGTTCACGCTCTCGCCTCTGCGCGATCTGGCCGGCAAGACGCTCGGCCTGATCGGCTTCGGCAGCATCGGGCAGCAAGTCGCGCGCATCGCACTGGCGTTCGGCATGAACGTCATCGTACATACCCGTACGCCGAAGGGGGTTCCCGGACTGGAGGCCGTCCGGTTCGTTGCGAAGGAAGACGCGTTCCGCGAGGCAGACATCGTCTCGCTGCACTGTCCGCTCACGCCGGATACGCAGGGGATCGTGAATCGCGCTACGCTGGCGCTGATGAAACGGGACGCGCTGCTCATCAACACGGCGCGAGGCGGCCATGTGGAGGAGCGCGAGCTGGCGGAGGCGCTGAACGAAGGGCGCATCGCCGGCGCGGGGCTGGACGTGCTCGTCGCGGAGCCGCCGGCGCCCGGCAATCCGCTGCTCTCGGCGGCTAATTGCCTCGTCACGCCCCACATCGGCTGGGCGACGGTCGAAGCGCGAAGCCGGCTGATGGCGATCGCCGCGAACAATCTGCGCGCGTTCCTGCAAGGGAATGTCGTTAACCGGGTGAATTGAGGCCGTGCGGGGCTTTTGCATCATCATGGGCTTTGACGGCGCCGGCTTCCTGCTCCACCAAACGGCCGGCGTGCCGCTGCCGTCGCATGTGCTGGGACTGCTGCTGCTGACGGCCGCGCTGTTCTTGCGGGTGATCAAGCTTGAATGGATCGAAGGCAGCGCGGCTTTCCTGACCAAGCATATGATGCTGTTCTTCGTGCCGTTGCTGGCGGGAGCCGCTGCCATCGCGCCCATGCTCGGGGAATCCTGGCTGGCTGCGCTCGTCGGCGTCACGGCCGGAACGGCGGCCGTCATGGTTGGAACGGGGCTTGCGACGAAATGGCTGACGCGCGGACGCGAGAAGAGGGAGGAGACGCAGCATGAACGATAGCCTGCTAGCCGATCCGCTGCTCGGGACGACGCTAACGCTCGCGGTTTACGCGGCGGCCGTCCTCGCCTACCGCAAGCTCCCGTGGCTGCATCCGCTGATCGGCGCGCCGCTGATCGTCTATCTCTGCCTGCGCCTCGCTGGTATCTCGTTCGACGCGTACCGCATCGGCGGCGACCTCGTATCGTTCTTCCTCGGACCGGCGACGGTGGCGATGGCGGTCCCGCTGTACAAGCACGCTATGCGCCTGAAGGCGATGCTGCCCTCGCTGCTGCTCGGCGCGCTCGCCGGAAGCGCGCTCGGCCTGCTCGTCAACGCCGCGTGCGTGCTCGCTTTCGGCGGCACCGGCGCCTTTCTGCGCGCGGCGCTGCCGAAGTCCGTCACCTCGGCGGTAGCCGTGGATTTGTCCGGCTGGCTCGGCGGCTCGCCGGCGTTGACGGCGGCGCTGACCGTGCTGACCGGCCTGTTCGGCAGCGTGACGGGACCGTGGCTGCTGCGGCTGTGCGGCGTATCCGGCAAGATCGCGTCCTCCATCGCGATCGGCGCCGCCGCCCACGGCATCGGTTCCGCGCGGTTGCTCGCGGAATCAGAGGAGCGCGGCGGGCTGAGCGGCTTCTCGATGGCGGCGAGCGCGGTCTTTACACCGGTGCTTCTGCTGCCCGTGCATGTTTGGCTGCTATAACGAAGCGCGCGAGAATCGCAACGATAGATGTCGCGTCAACTTTTATCTTTTCTTAAGGTTTGTCGATATTTTTTCTGCTATAGTGACACAGTAGAGATAAGACGACTGCTAATTGCCGGAAGGGAGATTTCAAGTTGAACGACAAAGAGAAAGAATTGAAGAAGGACAGCGAGCAATCGTTGGAGCAAGACACTGCCCAAGCGAGCGCGGATAGGGAAGAAACCGCGCGCGAACGCGAAGCAGCGGCGAACGAGGCCGGGCTCGCGAACGCGGACGAGCATAAGGACGAGCCTTTCGAGCGGGACGAAGAGGAGCGCGAAGAAGACGAACGCCGGCCGGCGCCGGCGGCATTCGTCTCGAAGCCGTCCCGCGGCGGCAAGGCGTGGATGTATATTTCCCTTGGTCTCGCGCTGATTCTGATCGTCGTATTGGTCAAGCCTCCATTCGGCGGCAGCTCGGACAAGCAAGCCGTCGGTTCCGTCAACGGCGTCTCGATTACGAAAGACCAGCTCTACGACGCGATGGCCAAGCTCGGCGGCGCGCAAACGATGGACAACCTGATCCAGGACGAGCTCATCAAGCAGGAAGCCGACAAGAAGGGCATCGTCATCACAGCTGCCGACGTTGACAAAGAAATCGAAAATATTAAGAAGCGCTTCCCGTCGGAAGCCGATTTCGAGAGCGCGCTTATGCAAAGCGGCATGACGCTGGAAGACCTGAAGGCGCAAACGCCGATGCAGCTCCGGATTCGCAAAATCCTCGAGCCGCAAGCGCAAGTGACGGACAAGGACGTCGAAGATTACTTTAATCAAAACAAAGCGCAATTTGATCAGCCGGAAGAGGTCAAGGCGTCGCACATCCTCGTGGCGACCAAAGAAGAAGCAGAGGCGATCATTAAGCAACTGGAAGGCGGCGCGGACTTCGCGACGCTGGCGAAAGAAAAATCGACGGACACGGGTACGAAGGACAACGGCGGCGACCTCGGCTTCTTCGGCAAAGGCGCGATGGACCCGGCTTTCGAGAAAGCGGCGTTCGCGCTGAAGGTCGGCGAAATGACGAAGGAACCGGTCAAATCCCAATACGGCTACCACATCATTAAAGTCACGGACCGTCATGAAGCCAAACCGGCGACGCTGGCCGAGAAGAAAGACGAGATCAAGGAACAGCTCATCCAGTCGAAAGTATCGGATCTGTCGGCGACGTGGTTGGACGATCTGAAGAAGAAGGCGCAAATCACGAATACGCTCGCGGCAACTGAAGACGCTGCGGACGCGACGGGCACTGCTACGACGGGCAACGCTTCGGCCGGCAATACCGCGACAGGTAACGCTGCGACAAGTAAATAAGCACCATCGCGGGCATGAGCACCACAAGCCAGAAATTGGCTTGCGGTGCATTTTTGTTTTACGGATATAATGAATAAGGAAACTGAGGCGCAGCAACGATGTATTCGTTTTCAGTCACGTTGGTGTTAACTAAGCTGACACAAGGGGATAGTAAATCTTTACAAGCGTTCAAATTGTATTTTACAAATTGTAAAAAAGGATGTATGATTGGCTACAGGATTTAAAAAATTATACATTTTGCATGGAGGCGGGCTCTTAAGAATGAAGAAGAAAATGCTGCTTATGGTTTCACTCATGCTGGTCCTGACGGGGGTGTTGTCAGCCTGCGGGAAGAGCGGATCGGGTTCCGCCGAGACGTTCCGGATGAACCTGACGTCCGAGCCGCCTAGTCTTGACGTCTCCCAAGCGCAAGACCAAGTATCGTTTACGGTACTTACCGGCCTGTTCGAAGGTCTGGTGCGCACAGATGCAGAAGGCAACATCGTACCGGGCGTAGCCGAGAAATGGGACGTTTCCGCGGACGGCAAAAAATACACGTTCCATCTGCGCGACAACGCAAAATGGTCCAACGGGGACCCGGTAACGGCGCAAGACTTCGAGTACTCGTGGAAACGCACGCTCGATCCGAAACTCAACCCGCCGGCTCCTTACGCTTACCAGCTCTACTACATCAAGAACGGCCAGAACTACAACGTCGCGAAGGATAACCCGAATCACATCACGGATCCGAGCCAAGTCGGCGTTAAAGCGCTTGACGACAAGACGCTTGAAGTCGATCTGGAAAACCCGACGCCATACTTCCTGAACATCGCGGCGTTCTTCACGGCTTATCCGGTGAAAAAAGACGCGAACTTCGCGGAAGCGAAAGGTTACATCAGCAATGGACCGTTCAAGATGAAATCGTGGAAGCACGGCGATTCCATCGAGCTCGTACCGAACGAAAACTACTGGGATAAAGACAGCATCAAGCTGAAGAGCGTTAAATTCTCGATGGTTAAAGATCCGAACACCGAGCTGAACATGTATAAAACCGGCCAGCTGGATTGGGCAGGGAAGCCTACGGGCGCAATTCCGCCGGAGCAACTGGACAAGTACCGTCAAGAAAATAGCAAAGAGCTGTCCATCAAAGGCATCGCAAGCACGTACTACTACAACTTCAACAACACGAAGAAGCCGTTCGACAACGTTAAAGTCCGCCAAGCGCTCTCGATGGCGATCAATCGTCAAGACATCGTCGACAAAGTCACGAAAGCTGGCGAAGTGCCGGCATATGGCTTCGTATCGACCGGTATCCACGGCGTGAACGGCGAATACCGTTCCGAAGTGAAAGACGATTACTTCAAAGAAGACGTTGCAAAAGCGAAAGAACTGCTTGCCGCAGGCCTGAAAGAAGAAGGCATGACGAAAATGCCTGAATTCACGCTCGCATTCAACGAAGGCCTGCACAAAACGGTTGCGGAAGCGATCGCGAACATGTGGAAAGAAAACCTCGGCATCGACGTCAAACTCGAGCTGCAGGAATGGAAAGTCTTCTTGAAAAACCGTCAAAGCCTGAACTACGACGTCGCTCGCGCAGGCTGGGGCGCAGACTACAACGATCCGATGACGTTCATCGACATGTTCACGTCGAATGGCGGCAACAACGACATCGGCTTCAAAAATCCGGAATACGACGCGCTGGTTAAAGAGGCGTACGCTACGGCGGATCAACAAAAACGCGTTGACGCGATGGCGAAAGCGGAGAAAATCCTCATCGGCGACAATCAAGCGATCATGCCGCTGTACTACTACTCCTCCGCACAGCTGATCAAGCCGTACGTCAAGAACTACGTGATTGACTTCAGCGGTAACGTGGACTACACGCGTATTTCGATCGAAAAATAATACGATTTAAGAATTCAGGGGACATAGGGATATATGTGGTATACCCATATATATCCCTTCTCTATGATTGGAGAGTGCTTAAGATGGTTCGGTACTTGGGTGGTAAACTTATCAACATCGTGTTTTCCCTTCTTATTTTAGCCACCGCAACCTTCTTCTTGATGAAAGCAGTCCCTGGGGACCCTTTCACCCAAGAGAAGGCTATTCCACCGGAAATTAAGGCAAACATCATGGCGCACTACGGTTTGGATAAGCCGCTAGGCGAGCAGTACTTGATCTACATGAAAAAGCTGTTTCAGTTCGATCTCGGATTGTCGATGAAGAGCCAAAACCGTACGGTGACCAGCATCATTACGGATTCCTTCGGAACGTCTGCGAAAGTCGGTGCGATCGCAGTCGTTGTTTCTGTCATTATCGGGGTTTATTTGGGCATGATGGCTGCCCTGCGGCATCGCGGGCTCGTCGATAATACGGCCATGTTTCTTGCCGTTATCGGCATTTCGGTGCCGAACTTCGTTATCGGCGCGATCATTCAATATTTTTTGGCGGTAAAAATACCGATGTTTCACGTTGCGGGCTTGGAAGGTCCGTTGGACTACGTGCTTCCGACGATTGCTTTGTCCACGCTTCCGATCGCCTTTATCGCCCGTCTTACTCGTTCTACCATGCTAGAAGTGCTTACCTCCGACTATATCCGCACCGCGAAAGCCAAAGGCTTGACGCCGCGCGCGATTCTGTGGCAGCACGGTTTGCGCAACGGGATTTTGCCCGTCGTGACGTATTTGGGACCTATGACCGCGAATATCATTACCGGTTCCGTCGTCGTCGAACAAATTTTTGGACTCCCAGGCTTGGGCGCTTACTTCGTGGATAGCGTCATGAACCGTGATTATACGCTTATCATGGGGATTACGATTTTTTATGCCGTCATTCTGATGGCTGCACGTTTCGTTACGGATATCTTGTATATCTTTGTGGATCCACGCATTAAATTGAGCGGAGGTGTAGTTAAATCATGAGTCAAACTGCTCCGTCTCCGTTCGAACGTTTGGAACAGAAGCATTCCGAGGCCGAGGTTATCGTAACCGAAAGCCGCTCAACTTGGCAAATAACGTGGGCACGGCTCCAAAGCAACACATGGGCCATGACCGGTTTGTATATTTTGATCGCCGTCGCCATACTGTCCATCGTGTGTCCGATGCTGTCGCCGTATACGTCGTATACGAATAACCTCGACAATACGTTCGCGGCTCCGTCGGCCAAGCACTGGTTCGGAACAGACAACCTGGGCCGTGATTTATTTACCCGGACTTGGCTTGGCGTTCGTATCTCGCTGACGGTCGGCATCGCGGCCGCGCTATTCGATTTGATCATCGGCATTATCTATGGCGGCATCATGGGCTACGCTGGCAAACGTCTCGGCGGCGCCATGAACAAAATCGCGGAAATGCTGTACGCCATCCCGCACTTGCTCGTCGTCATTCTGCTCAGCGTCGTCATGGGCTCATCCCTGACGACCATCATTATCGCGTTGTCGATTACCGGTTGGATTACGATGTCGTGGATCGTGCGCGGCCAAATCCTGCAGCTGAAAAACCAGGAGTACGTTCTGGCGGCGCAGTCGATGGGCGCAAGCAACGCGCGCATTCTGTTCAAACATCTGATTCCGAACACGCTCGGTCCAATCATCGTAACGGTGACCCTGTCGGTGCCGTCGGCGATATTCTCCGAAGCGTTCCTGAGCTTCTTGGGTCTTGGCGTTCAATCGCCGGCCGCGTCGCTCGGTTCCTTGATCGGAGAAGCCATTTCGTCGTGGACGCTGTATCCATGGACGATGTTTATTCCGGCTTCCCTGCTTAGCATCATGATGCTTGCCTTTAATATTTTCGGGGACGGTTTGCAGGACGCATTCGACCCGAAAATGAAAAAATAAATTTTCAGCGCTGGGAGTGAGCTATATGAACGATCCGATACTACGCATCAACGATTTGCATATCTCGTTTCATGTGCGCGGTGGAGAAGTGCAAGCCGTGCGCGGCGTCACCCTGGATGTCAACCGCGGCGAATCCGTAGCGATCGTCGGCGAATCGGGCAGCGGCAAGAGCGTCACGGCCCAATCGATTCTTCGCTTGATCCCTACGCCTCCGGGCGAATACAAGCAAGGTTCCATCGAATTCATGGGCGAAAATTTGCTAACGAAAACCGAGAAAGAGATGGAAGCGATCCGCGGTCACAAGATCGGCATGATCTTCCAGGATCCGATGACGTCCCTGAATCCGACGCTCACGGTCGGCCGCCAAATTACCGAAGTGCTGATCAAGCACCAGAACATGACGAAATCGCAGGCGACGGACCGCGCGATCGAGCTGCTGACGCTGGTCGGCATCCCGAACGCCAAGGACCGCGTGCGCCAGTACCCGCATCAGTTCTCCGGCGGCATGCGGCAGCGCGTCATGATCGCGATCGCGCTCGCGTGCAACCCGGCGCTGCTGATCGCCGATGAGCCGACGACCGCGCTCGACGTTACGATCCAAGCGCAAATCATGCAGTTGATGAAAGAGCTGCAGGAGAAAACGGGCACGTCCATTATTTTGATCACGCATGACCTTGGCATCGTCGCCGAAACATGCGACCGCGTCGTCGTCATGTACGCCGGCAAAGTCGTGGAGACCGGCACGAAGTACGAAATTTTCAAAAACCCGCAGCATCCTTACACACGAGGCTTGCTGCGTTCGCTGCCGCGCCTGGACCACAGCAAGGACGAGCCGCTGGTCCCGATCGTCGGCACGCCGCCGGATATGTCGGCACCGCCGAAGGGCTGTGCGTTCTGCGCGCGCTGCGACGAGGCGATGCGCATCTGCGTCGACAACGACCCGGTTAATTATCCAATCAGCGAGACGCAAACGGCGCGCTGCTGGCTCCATGACCCGGCCATGAAGGAGGGTGCGAGCGCATGAGCAAGAAAGACAACGTGTTGATCGAAGTCGATCACTTGAAAAAATTTTTCCAAGTCGGCGGCAATCAGACGCTGAAAGCCGTCAACGACCTGAGCTTCGGCATTCGCGAAGGCGAGACGCTCGGCATGGTAGGGGAGTCCGGCTGCGGCAAATCCACCGCCGGCCGTACGATTCTGCGGTTGTACGAGCCGACCGACGGCGCCGTGAAATTCATGGGCGAGAACATCATGAAAGCCAAAGGCTCGAAGCTGAAGGCGCTGCGCCGCGAAATGCAAATGGTGTTTCAGGATCCGTATGCTTCGCTGAACCCGCGTTGGACGGTCGAGAATTTGATCGCCGAACCGCTGGATATCCATGGCCTGGCGAACGGAAGCAAGGACCGCCGTCTGCAGGTCGAACGCCTGCTTGACCGCGTCGGTCTTCGCCCGGAGCACGCGTCGCGCTATCCGCATGAATTTTCCGGTGGCCAACGCCAGCGGATCGGCATTGCCCGCGCGCTCGCGGTCAATCCGAAATTCATTGTCTGCGACGAGCCGATCTCCGCGCTCGACGTGTCGATTCAAGCGCAAGTCGTTAATTTGCTGCAGGATCTGCAGCGCGATTTCGGCCTGACGTACCTGTTCATCGCGCACGATCTGGCGATGGTCAAGCATATCAGCGACCGCGTGGCCGTTATGTATTTGGGCAAGATGGTGGAGCTCGCGGAGAGCGAAGAGCTCTACGCGAATCCGAAGCATCCGTACACGAAAGCGCTGATGTCGGCAATTCCGGTGCCGGATCTCGACGTTGTCGATAACAAGGAACGAATCGTGCTCTCCGGCGACCTGCCGAGCCCGATCAATCCGCCGAGCGGTTGTCCGTTCCGCACGCGCTGTCCGTTCGCGACGGAGAAGTGCGCCGCAGAAGTGCCGGCCTTCCGCGAAGTCGAGCCGAATCACTGGGCAGCTTGCCATTACGCGTAATAATCCGCATTATTAATAGTAGAAAAGCGTTCCGCCATTCGGCGGGACGCTTTTTGTTAGCAGGGAAAACTGCGGCGGAGAACGATTTTTTCGTAATGCGACCGTCCGTTCTTAATTTCCCGGTCGAATTGTGATACGATATTTAGCGTATGCGGATAGGTAGCAGAGGAAAGGGGAACTCGCAGCATTGAGAGTCATATCAGGCACGGCGAAAGGCCGGTCTTTAAAAGCGGTGCCGGGCACGAACACGCGCCCGACGACCGATAAAGTAAAGGAAGCGATCTTCAGTATGATCGGTCCGTATTTCGACGGCGGCTTGGCGCTCGATTTGTTCGCCGGCACGGGCGGACTGGGCATCGAGGCGTTGAGCCGGGGAGCGGACAGAGCCGTATTCGTCGACTTGGAGGGGGCCAGCATCGAAGTCGTGAAGCAGAACGTGCAGGCGGCCGGCATGTCGGACCGTGCGGAAATTTATCGAACTGACGCCACTCGGGCCGTAAAGGCGCTTGCCAAACGCGGCTTGAAGTTCGCGCTTGTGTTCTTGGATCCGCCGTATCGGATCAAGGATATGGATGTCCTAATGGGAGAGCTGGCGGAACGCGGACTGCTGGAGGACGGCGCGAAAGTCGTCGTCGAGCACGACGCGGAGCACCTCTATCCCGAAGCGATGGCGCATTACAACCAAATTAAGCAGACACATTACGGCGATACCGCGGTGACGATTTACCGCTACGAAGCGGAGAACGGGCAAGAGCCAACGGAGGATTGAATCATGGAAGCAACACCAACAACCGGATCGCCCGGGGGCCGCGTAGCGGTCTATCCCGGCAGCTTCGATCCGGTCACGTGCGGGCATTTGGACATTATCCGGCGCGCCGCGAAGCAGTTCGATCACTTGATCGTGGCGGTGCTGAATAATACGAGCAAGAAGCCGCTCTTCAGCGTCGAGGAACGCAAACAGCTGTTAACGGAGGTGACGCAGGATTTGCCGAACGTGACCGTCGACAGCTTTCGCGATTTGCTCGTGCATTTCATGAAGTCGCGGCAGGCCGACGTCATCGTGCGCGGCATCCGTTCCGTGACGGATTTCGAATACGAGATTCAGATGGCGTCGACGAATCATCAGTTGGACGGCGATATCGAGACGATCTTCATGATGACGAATCCGAAGTATTCGTATTTAAGCTCCAGCATCGTGAAAGAGATCGCGATGTTTCACGGGAACGTGCAGGATTTGGTGCCGCCCGAAGTGCAGCGGGCGCTGATCGCCAAGTTTTCGGAAGGAACGCGCGCGAACGGGTCGCAAGGTTAATGCAGCCGCAGCTTGGCTGCGAGCGCGGAGACGGCGGACAGCAGGAGCAGCGCGCTGAGAAAGGCGAGCAGCACGGCGGGCGCGTACGGCCATAGCGTGTACAGCTCGGACGCGCGCACGGCGCCGGAAGCAGCGATGGATGGCTCGTCGCGCCCGGCGAACGGGGAGAAAGCCGGTGCGATGCCGTTCGTGAGCCGGATGATCGGCTTCCAGGCGAGCAGCATGAGCAGGAACGCGATTGCGCTTTGCAGAACGCGGGAGAGGGCCAGCAACCGCATGGAGAGGCCTGTGCCGATGACCGCCGAGCCGGCCTGCAGCATCGCGCTGAGGCCGCCCCAGCTGAGCACGGCCGCCGCCGCCGCCGCTTTCCACGGCAGCCCGCCGGAGAACGAAGCGGATGCCGCGGCGTAGGAGCCGATATGGCTTTCGATCAGGCCGGGAAGCGCGAAGGCCGGCACGAGATCGGGAATCGCCGGCGTCAGCAGCCGAACGAGCACGGCGCAGAAAATCATGAATCCGCCGACGGCCATTAGCTTATAGACGGCGGCGGTGACGCCGTCGCCGAGGAGCTTGCCGAAGGAGCGGCCGTCGCGCTTCCGGGCGTCCCGCATCGCGGCCGCGGCACGGCGCAGCAGGTTGGCGGGCGGCGGGGAGAGCGGCTCGGTCCGTTCGCGTTTCGCCGCTCTCGCGAGCACGAGCGCCGGCGCGAGCGCCGCGATCCAGACGACGAGCAAGAGGGCGATACCGAGCTCGGGGCGGTGCAGGAAGCCCGTTCCGACCACGACGATGACGAAGATGGGATTTGGCATGTGCGCTAGCGCTAGCAGGCGGTTGCCTTGCGCGGCGGTGAGTGAGCCGTTTTTACGCAGCGCCGACGTGGCTTCGGCGCCGCACGGGAAGCCGCCGGTCCAACCGAAGGCGACGGCGACGCCGGCTTCGCCGGGCAGGCGGAACAGTTTCTGCATCAGCGGCTGCAGCAGCGTGCCGAAGGCGTGGACGACGCCGAATGCCGTCATGAGCTCGAGCAGTGTTAGGAAGGGAAGCAAGCCCGGGAACACGATATTCCACCAGACCGTCAAGCCTTGCAGCGAGGCGCGGAACGCTTCGTCCGGCTTCATGATGATGGCCGCGACGAGCAGGATGGAGAGCAGGGCAAGCGTTAAGGTGCGTTTCATCGTACCACGCTCCTCGTACAGGGTAAGGCCTGGCCATGCCAGGGCCATTACATGTGTACGCTTGTCTTGGCGAGGATAGACCAGTCTCGCGCCGCGTTAGCCGACCGTGACCGGTTTCTCGTAATAATCGCGGAATAAATCCCGGGGCGAGGCGTTCGCCCAGCCCAGGGCGTAGATCGATGTCGCTTGGACGTCGAGCGCTAAGTACGGATATTCATCCTGCGCCCCGGCGGCGCTGTTCAAAATCGGCAGCCTGGCGGCGGTACGCATGCGCTTCAGCAGCTCGCGGCCGCGCGGACTGAAGCCGAGCACGCGGATGTACTGCACGCCGGCTCGCAGCCGGTCCGGCGCGAGCTGTTCCTTGTCGTGGCCGAGCAGGACGGCGAGCAGGGCGCGCTGCAGCTTCGTGCGCGTGTACCGCTTCGTCTTCAGCCGCTCGAGCAGCGGCTCGAAAGCGACGGCCTCGAGCTCGGGGAGCAGCCGCTTGACGCGGTGCTCCAGCCCTTCGCTCATCTCGTGATAGCGCCCGAGCGCATCCGCCGGCTCGCCTGCCAGCTTGTGGAACAGCTGAAGCGCATAACGCTCCCAGCCGTTGCGCCCTCTGCCGAGCGCGTCGTCGCGCAGCAGCAGCTCGAGCGTCGAAGCAGGCACGAACGGCGCCGCGCTCGCGGGCGAAGCCGACTCCGCGACGAGCTTGCGGATTGCCGTCGCGCTCGCGATTTGCGCGTCGGTAATGGTCGTCTGCGCGTAGCCGGCCTTCTCCCGGCGAAGGGAGAACGGCTCGATGGCGCTGTCCAGCCGCTCCAGTGCCAGCAGGTAATGCAGCCCGAGCGTATTGTTCGGCTGCTCGAACGGGAAGGCCGCGGCTTCGGCGTCGCCCGCCTCAGCCATGAACCGCCGGACGGCGGCGCTGTACGCCGCGGGATAGCTCGCGCCTGTCCGCAGCTCGGCCGCGATGAGCCCGGCAAACGCCTCCGGTTCGTGCGCGAGCAGCCGCGCGACCCGGCGCAGCGGCGCGATGTCGCCGGCCTCGCTGCCGAAGCAGAGGGCGTCGACGACGCCGGTCGCGTCGAGCAGTGCCGCGGCGCCGTAGGCGAACCATTCGGCCGCTTGCGTGGAGTAGGCGACGGGCAGCTCGATGACGACGTCACAGCCGCCGCGCAGCGCCATTTCGGCGCGCGTCCATTTATTGAGAAGCGCGGGCTCGCCCCGCTGTAGGAAATGGCCGCTCATGACCGCGACCACGGCGTCGCTGTTCGTTATTTTCAGCGATTGCTGCAAATGATAGAGATGACCGTTGTGAAACGGGTTGTACTCGACAATGATGCCGACCGTGCGCATGGTCCGACCTCCGTTCGTTGTTCGTATCTTTTTCACTATAGCACGACGTGAAAATGTTGACAAAACGATCTGCTAATCGATATAATAAACTTTGTTTGTTTGGAGTGATACGATGGAGATTCATGTACGGGAAGTGGCCGCCAAAGGGATGGCGACGACGTTCAAGACCAGCTTGGACACCGATTGGCTGAAGCAAGTGCGCAAGGATGTCCTGAGCGCGAGTCCGATGGACGTGAACGCGAAGGCGTGGGGCGAAGAAGGGATAGCCCATGTGGAGGGCGAATTGACTCTCGATGTGGAACTGTCTTGTTCCCGTTGCCTGGAACCGACCAAGGAGCACGTCGTGCTGCCGTTTCATGAACGCTTCAAACTAGAAGCGACCATGGACGGGTCCGAGCCGGAAGACGTCACGCCGGTGGAGGAGGACAAGCTGGAGCTCGAGCCGATGCTCGAAGAGATGCTGCTGCTTGCGCTGCCTTTCGTGCCGCTCTGCGATGAGGACTGTAAGGGCCTTTGCCACACGTGCGGAACCAATCTGAATGAACGCAATTGCGGATGCTCGAACGATCGGATTGATCCGAGGCTTGCCGCATTGAAGGACTTGTTTAACGATTCGCAGTCTTAAGGAGCCTTCGCTACAGGGCGCGATTCGATGCAATTCTGTTAAGGAGGTGGGAAACATGGCAGTACCACAACGTAGAACGTCCAAAACGCGCCGGGACAAACGCCGCACACATTTTAAACTGGCGGTGCCGGGCATGGTGAAATGCGATCAATGCGGAGAATTGAAACTGGCTCACCGCGTATGCAAAGTTTGCGGAACCTACAAATCGAGAGAAATCATCAAACAATAGTTTGAACGCGAATAGCACTTCATCGCAAGATGGAGTGCTATTTCTTGATGGCAGGCGCGAGCGGCACTTCATCGTCGGATGAAGTGCTATTTTTATACCGGCGGCCGGCCGACATTGCGCGGAGCGGCGTTCTTCTATATACTGTTAGTACCTGGTTATAATAGCTGATTGTAACGCGGTTGTCTTTCCCGGGTGCGGGCGCCGGTTCGGCCTCGCCGCGTATGAACGACGGCCGGGGCATATACTTAGACCAACAGGCAAAGGTGGTGCGGACCATCGAACGGCTTCCCAAACGAGAGCGTCACCAGCTGTTGACGTCGCTGATCGAAGACAATCCTTTCATAACGGACCAAGAGCTGACGCGCCGGCTGAAAGTCAGCATCCAGACGGTGCGGCTGGACCGGCTGGAGCTCGGCATTCCCGAGCTGCGGGAGCGGATGAAGCTGATGGCCGAACGTTCGTACGACCCGGTCCGTTCCCTGCCGCTGCACGAAGTGATCGGCGATATCGTGGATTTGCAGCTGGACCGCAGCGGCATTTCCGTATTCGAAATCAAAGACGAGCATGTTTTTTCCAGAACCGGCATCGCCCGCGGCCACCATGTGTTCGCGCAGGCGAATTCGCTCGCGGTCGCGGTTATCAACGATGAAATCGCCTTGACGGCGAAAGCGGATATCCGCTTCGTCCGGCAGGTGAAGCTTGGCGAGAAATGCATTGCCAAAGCGTACGTAAGGTCTATTTCCGGCGGCCGCAGCAAAGCGAAGGTCGAAGTCATCTCTTATGTAAGCGACGAAATGGTGTTCCAGGGCAGCTTTCTTATTTATCGTTCCGCCGGCGAGTCGGTCATCGAAGGAGGATTGGATGGTGCGGATCGCAATTGACGCGATGGGAGGCGACCATGCCCCCTCGCTTATCGTAAAGGGCGCCTTGGAGGCAGCGTCGGAAATGCCCGACGTCCGGCTCCTGCTCGTAGGGGACACGGATCAAATCAAGACGCATCTCGGCGCGCAGGTGCCGCCGAATATCGAGATCGTCCACGCGGACGACGTCATCGGCCCGGACGACGAGCCGGTGAAGGCGGTGCGCCGCAAAAAGTCGTCGTCCATGGTCATGGCGGGGCAGATGGTCCGCGAGGGCAAGGCGGAAGCCATGCTGTCGGCGGGCAATACCGGCGCGTTGATGACGACGGGCCTGCTCGTCGTCGGCCGGCTGGAGGGCATCGAGCGCCCGGCGCTCGTCTCCATGCTGCCGACGATGGACGACGTGGGCGTCCTCGCGCTCGATCTAGGCGCCAACATGGACGCGAAGCCGGAGCATCTGCTGCAGTACTCGATCATGGGCAGCATCTACCGGGCGAAAATGAACGGGCTAGACAAGCCGCGCGTCGGCCTGCTGAACGTCGGCACCGAGGCGATGAAGGGCAACGAGCTGACGAAAGCGGCGTTCGACCTGCTGGAAACCGCGCCGATTCATTTTATCGGCAACGTGGAGGCGCGTGACGTGCTGCTGCGCAGCTGCGACGTGCTCGTCTGCGATGGATTCGCGGGCAACATCATGCTGAAAGCGATGGAAGGCACGGCCGGAACGTTGTTCAAGACGCTGCGCGACGTGTTTTCCAGCTCGCTGCTGTCGAAGCTGGCCGCCGCGGTCGTCATGCCCAAGCTTCGCCTGCTCCGCAAGAAGATGGATTACAACGAGCACGGCGGTGCGCCGCTGCTTGGCATCAACGGACTCGTCTTTAAATGTCACGGGTCGTCCGACGTCAAAGCCGTCAAAAACACGGTCCGGCAAGCCAAATTGGCGATCGAAAGCAACTTGGTGGCTTCGATCGCCGCCGAAATTAGCAGGAAGTGAGTGGAAGCATGAACATGCAGCTGCACCCCGTAGGCGTCATCGGCACTGGCAAGTACGTGCCCGAACGCATTTTGACGAACAAAGACCTGGAGCAGATGGTGGAGACGAACGACGAGTGGATCGTCACGCGGACCGGGATGCGGGAGCGCCGCATCGCCGCGCCGGAGCAGGCGACCTCAGACCTCGCGTACCAAGCTTCCCTTCAGGCGATCGCGGCGGCCGGACTGACGGCGGAGGACATCGACCTGATCATCGTCGCGACGATTACGCCGGACATGTTTTTTCCGTCGACCGCCTGTCTAGTGCAGGATAAACTCGGGGCGCGGAAAGCGGCGGCATTCGATTTGTCGGCAGCCTGCTCGGGCTTCATCTACGGCCTCGCGACGGCGAGCAACATGATCGCGACCGGCATGTACAAGCACGTGCTCGTGGTCGGCGCGGAATGCCTGTCCCGGATTACGGATTACACCGACCGCAATACGTGCATCCTGTTCGGGGACGGCGCGGGCGCGGTCGTACTGGGCCGAGTGCCCGAAGGCCGCGGGTTCAAGTCGTTCGAGCTCGGCGCGGACGGCGGCGGCGGCGAACTGCTTCGCGTATGCGGCGGCGGCTCGCGGATGCCGTCCACGGCTGACAGCGTCGAAGGCAAGCAACATTTCATCTATATGGCTGGCAACGAGGTCTACAAATTCGCCGTGCGAATCATGGGCAACGCCGCGGAAGAAGCGCTGCGCAAAGCGGGCGTCGACAAGAGCGAGATCGATTTGCTCGTGCCGCACCAAGCGAACATCCGGATCATCCAGTCGGCGCTGAACCGGTTGGATTTGCCGCAGGAGAAGTGCATGATCAACCTCGACAAATACGGCAACGTTTCGGCGGCGTCCATTCCGATCGCCTTGGCAGAGGCCGTGGAGCAACGACGCGTCGGCGAAGGCGATACGATCGTGCTCGTCGGCTTCGGCGGCGGCTTGACGTGGGGCGCATCGGTCCTGGTTTGGTAATCATAAGCCTATCATTAGGTTATTATAGTCGTAGAATTTTGAAGTCGGAGGTCTTTATCGATGGGTAAAACCGCATTCGTATTTCCCGGCCAAGGCGCGCAGGCGGTCGGCATGGGGCAGGATATCTATGAGGCGATTCCCGTATCCCGCGCCGTGATCGACGCCGCCGACGAAGCGCTCGGCTTCAAGCTGAGCGAGCTGATCTTTCAAGGGCCGGAGGAGAAGCTGAAGCAAACGGTCAACACGCAGCCCGCGCTGCTTGCCGTCAGCGTCGCGTTCCTCGAGGCGCTGAAGGACGGCCCGCTCAAGCCGGACTTCGTCGCGGGCCATTCGCTCGGCGAATACAGCGCGCTCGTCGCGGCCGGCGCGCTCTCCTTCGCGGACGCGGTGCGTACGGTTCGCGCGCGCGGGGAGTTCATGGAGCAGGCGGTGCCGAGCGGCCAAGGCGCCATGGCGGCGGTGCTCGGCGCCGAGCGCGAAGCGCTGGCGGCGCTCTGCGCTTCGGTCTCGGCAGCGACCGGCGCGGTGGAGCTCGCGAACGTCAACTGCCCGGGTCAAATCGTCGTATCGGGCACGGCGGCGGGCGTACAAGCCGTCGTGGAGCGCGGCAAGGAAGCCGGAGCGAAGCGCGTCATTCCGCTCGAGGTGAGCGGCCCGTTCCACTCGTCGCTCATGAAGCCGGCCGCCGCGCGGTTGAATGATGTCCTGGCGAACCTCGCCATGCAGGACGCGTCCGTGCCGGTCATCGCGAACGTCACGGCGCGCCCGGCGACGGCCAGCGCCGATATCCGGCAGTTGCTCGAAGAGCAGGTCTACTCGCCTGTGCTGTGGGAAGACAGCGTGCGCTATCTGATCGAGCAAGGCGTCGATACTTTCGTCGAAATCGGATCGGGCACGGTACTCGCAGGTTTGATCAAGAAGATCGATAAGAGTGTCGGTATCGTCTCGGTCAACAGTCTGGAAGCGCTGAAGGCCGCCGCGCTGTAGCTCCGACATTAAGCGCGTTATACTATAGGTGCCCGGAGGACGGAGTCCTCTGGGGTCCCCCTTCCTGGGAAGGGGGATTTAGGGGAAGGAGAATTTCAAATGTTTGCAGACCTTACAGGCAAGACCGCGCTCGTCACAGGCGCGTCCCGCGGCATCGGCCGCGCGATCGCGATCGCCTTGGCGGAAGCCGGCGCGGACGTCGCGATCAACTATTCCGGCAGCGAGGCGGCCGCGTCCGAAACGGCCGAAGCCGTGCAGGCGTTCGGCCGCCGCGCCCTCGTGCTGAAAGCGAATGTCGGCAAATCCGACGAATTCGACGGCATGGTGAAGCAGGTCGTCGAAACGTTCGGCACGATCGATATTTTGGTGAATAACGCGGGCATTACGCGTGACAACCTAATTATGCGCATGAAGGAAGAAGAGTTCGACCAAGTCATCGAGACGAACCTCAAAGGCGTTTTCAACGGCGTTAAGGCCGTGACGCGCCAAATGATGAAGCAGCGTTCCGGCCGCATCATCAACATCTCGTCCGTTGTCGGCGTGCTGGGCAATCCGGGTCAGGCCAACTACGTCGCTGCCAAAGCCGGCGTCATCGGGCTGACGAAGGCGTCCGCACGCGAGCTGGCTTCGCGCGGCATTACGGTCAACTGCGTCGCGCCGGGCTTCATCCAGACGGACATGACGGACAAGCTGCCGCAGGAGATGCGCGAGAAGCTGCAGGCGGACATCCCGCTCGCGCGGCTCGGCGATCCGAAGGATATCGCGTCCGCGGTCCGCTTTCTGGCGTCGGACGCGGCTGCCTACATGACCGGCCAGACGATTCATGTCGACGGCGGCATGTACATGTAGTTATTTCACACATGGGCTGCAAAGCGGGCGAGCCGTTTGATGTATGGCATTTTGTCCGCAATTCTCGTATAATACCATGGAGGAGGTGAACCGGATGTCCGATGTATATGATCGTGTAAAGCGCATCGTTGTCGACCGCCTTGGCGTTGACGAGTCGGAAGTAACGCTTGAAGCTTCGTTTAAAGAAGATCTCGGAGCGGACTCTCTTGACGTCGTCGAATTGGTCATGGAATTGGAAGACGAATTCGATATGGAAATCTCTGATGAAGATGCAGAGAAAATTACGAGTGTAGGGGAAGTCGTTAATTACATAACTTCTCTGGCGAAGTAATAAAAAGTGACAAGTCCCGTTGCAAAGCGGGACTTCTCTCCATATTTGAACGATGTGAATCATTTACGTTCCTAACAGCTGAAGCGCATTAGCGTTTTTATAGATAGAGCAGGGATTTCGAGTCCCCATTTTGAGGTGAATAGACATGAAACAGAGAGTAGTCGTTACGGGCATGGGGGTTATGACTTCGCTCGGTTCCGAACTGGATACGTTTTGGGGCAATTTGATGGAAGGGAAGTCCGGCGTTTCGCAGATCGAAGCGTTCGACGTGACGGAATATCCGACCCGCATCGCGGCAGAGATCAAGAACTTTAACCCCGAGGATTACGGGATAGACAAGAAAGAAGCGCGCCGCATGGACCGCTTCGTCCAATTCGCGGTCGTCGCGAGCCAGAACGCCGTTAAGGATGCCGGCATCGGCATCGGCACGGACGTCGACGCGGAGCGCGTGGGCGTCATGATCGGCTCCGGCATCGGCGGTCTTGGCACATGGGAGGACCAGCATAACATTTTGCTGGAGAAAGGTCCGAAACGCGTCAGCCCGTTCTTCATTCCGATGATGATCGCGAACATGGCGTCGGGCCAAGTGTCCATGGCGACGGGAGCGAAAGGTCCGAACAGCACGGCCGTCACGGCGTGCGCGACGGGGACGCATTCCATCGGCGATTCCTATAAATTGATCCAGCGAGGCGACGCCGACATGATGATTTGCGGCGGCGCGGAAGCAACGATCCGGCCGACGGGCTTGGCGGGCTTCTGCTCCATGCGCGCCATGTCGACGCGCAACGATGAACCCGAGAAAGCGTCCCGTCCGTTCGACGTGGACCGTGACGGCTTCATTATGGGCGAAGGCTCCGGCATCTTGGTGCTGGAATCGCTGGAGCACGCGCAAAAACGCGGCGCGCGCATCTACGCCGAAGTCATCGGCTACGGCATGAGCGGCGACGCCCACCACATGACGGAGCCGGATCCGGACGGCGCGGCCCGCTGCATGGCGAAGGCGCTGCGCGACGGCGGCCTCGAACCGTCGCAGATCGATTACATCAACGCGCACGGCACGTCGACGCCGGTCGGCGACAAGTCCGAAACGACGGCGATCAAGAAAACGTTCGGCGATCATGCGTACAAACTGGCGGTCAGCTCCACGAAATCGATGACCGGCCATTTGCTCGGCGCGGCCGGCGGCGTGGAAGCCGTCATCCTCGGCTTGACCTTGACAAACGGCATCATCGCGCCGACGATCAACCTGGACAATCAAGATCCGGAATGCGATCTCGATTATGTGCCGAACGTTCCGCGCCAAGCGGACGTCAAGATTGCGTTGTCGAACTCGTTCGGCTTCGGCGGCCATAACGCGACGATCGTGATGAAGAAGTATGAAGCATGATCATTTCGAAGAGCTGCAGCAGCGTCTGCAGCTCCGTTTTCGTGCGAATAAGCTGCTGAGGCAGGCATTCACGCATACGTCGTACGTCAACGAGCATCGGCAGAACGGCACGGAGCATAACGAGCGGCTCGAGTTTCTCGGAGATGCCATCCTGCAATTGACGGTGTCGGAATATCTATACCGGACGTTTCCGGAACGGCCGGAAGGACAGCTGACCCGCATGCGCGCCTCGATCGTCTGCGAAGCGTCGCTCGCGCGGTTCGCGGAGCTGCTCGACCTCGGCAAGCATATTTTGCTCGGCCGCGGCGAGGAACAGCTCGGCGGACGGCAGCGTCCCGCGCTGCTCGCGGATTTGTTCGAAGCGTTCGTCGGCGCGATCTATTTGGATCAAGGGTTGGACACGGTAAGGGCGTTTCTGGCCGTGCATCTGTTTCCGCATATCGACAACGACGGCGTCATGGTAGGCAAGGACTTCAAGTCGACGCTTCAGGAGAAGGCGCAGCAGGCGGGCATGGGCGCGATCGAATACCGCATCGTCGAGGAACGAGGACCCGCGCATGACAGGGAATTCGTCGTCGAAGTCTTCATCGGCGAGACGGCATACGGCTCCGGCAGCGGACGGACGAAGAAGGAAGCCGAGCAGCAAGCGGCGGCGGAAGCGTGGCGCAAGCTGTCGAAGTAACGGAATAGCGGCATGTCGAAAATTCTGGTTACCCCTGGTGCCGGGATTTTTTCATTTTCGGGCAATCATGAAGGTTTGGATTATAATTCCAAATATGGGTGATCAGAGATTGCCGGCAGATGCATTCTCCCTGGTTTTGGGCGGATTTCGACCTGCCTACCGGCGGCAAATATGGTACAATAGGCGTTGAGGTGAAGGTAAGCGATGTTCCTGAAAAGGATAGAGTTGGCTGGATTTAAATCGTTTGCCGACAAAACGGAGCTGGAATTCGTCCGCGGCATTACGGCGGTCGTCGGCCCGAACGGCAGCGGAAAGAGCAACATCAGCGACAGCATCCGTTGGGTATTGGGCGAACAGAGCGCCAAGAGCCTGCGCGGCGGCAAAATGGAAGACATCATCTTCGCGGGAAGCGATGCGCGCAAAGCGGTCAATTTCGGCGAAGTTTCGCTGACCCTGGACAACGGGGACGGGGCGCTTCCGCTTGATTACAACGAAGTGACCGTGACGCGCCGCGTGCATCGCAGCGGCGAAAGCGAATACTTGATCAACAAGCAGTCGTGCCGACTGAGGGATATAACGGAATTGTTCATGGATACGGGCATCGGAAAAGAAGCGTACTCCATCATCGGACAAGGCCGGATTGAGGAAATTTTGAGCACGCGCTCCGAGGATCGCCGGGGGATATTCGAAGAGGCGTCCGGAATCGTGAAGTACAAATCCCGCAAGCGCGAAGCGCAAAAGAAGCTGGAGGACACGGAATCCAACCTGCTTCGCATTCACGACTTGGTCACGGAGCTCGAAGATCAGGTGGAGCCGCTTCGCGTCCAATCGGAGAAGGCGATTCAGTATAAGCAATTGCGCGATCAGCTGAAAATCGCGGAAATCTCCATGTACGTACATAACATCGAGTCGGTGCACAAATCGTGGACGGAGTCGAACGCGCGGATGGCCAAGCTGCAGGAAGAGCAGCTGGCGCTGTCCACGGTCGTGAGCAAGCACGACGCCACGCTGGAGAAGGACCGTCTCAAGCTGCGCGACCTGGAAGAGTCGCTCGACCGGCTCCACGAGGCGATGCTGCAGTACAGCGAGGAATACGAGAAATGCGAAGGATACGGCGAGGTGCTGAAGGAACGCAAGCGCAACCTGGAGCAAAACCGCGCGCAGCTGGACGCGTCGCTCGCCGCGCAAACCGAACGGATCTCGGCCCTGACGAAGGAAGAGGCGGAATTCCGCAGCAAAGCCGCGCTGCTCGATAATGAGCTCGAGGCGCTTCGGAAAAAGCTGGCCGAGGAGGAGGAGCAGCTGCTCGGCACAAACGCGTCCGCTTCGGGCGACGCGGAAGAGTCGCTCAAGGGCGAGCTGCTGGACGTGCTGAGCACGATGGCGCAGCTGCGCAACGAGATCCGTTACGCAACGCAGCAGGAAGAAGCGCTGCAGCGCCGCATGGACCGGCTCGGCGACGAGCATGCCAAGTGGCAGGAGCAGCACACGCAGCTGACGGCGAGGCAGATGGAGCTGCAAAGCAAGCTCGAGACGACGCTTGCCGATATTGCCAAGATGCGCAACCGCTACATTACGGAGGCCGAAGGGCTGCAGAACGGTCAGAAGATGCTGGAGGAAGCGCAGACCGCCTTGCGCAAATGGGAACAGAAGAGCGACGCGCTGACGTCCCGGCGCGACACGATGAAGGAGATGCAGGACGATCTGGACGGCTTCATGCACGGGGTCCGGGAGATCCTGAAAGCGTCGCGCCGCACGACGGGCGGCGTCGAAGGCGTGCACGGCGCGGTCGCGGAGCTCGTCCGCGTGCCGGAGAAGGTCGAGCTCGCGATCGAAACCGCGCTCGGCGGCGCCCTGCAGCACGTCGTCATGAACGACGAGCGCAGCGCGCGGGCGGCGATCGCGTTCTTGAAGTCGCGCCAGCTGGGCCGCGCGACCTTCCTGCCGCTCGACGTCATCCGCGGCCGGAACATTCCGGACCATGACCGCCGGACGGTCACGGGACTGGAAGGCTTCGTCGGCATCGCGTCGGAGCTCGTGTCATGCGACGCGAAGTACGCGAATATCGTAGAAAATCTGCTCGGCAACGTGCTTATCTCCGAGACGCTGGAGCAGGCGAACCGGATCGCTTCCCGGATCCAGTACCGGTTCCGGGTCGTGACGCTGGAAGGCGACGTCGTGAACGCCGGCGGTTCCATGACCGGGGGCAGCATTCAGAAGAAAGGCGCCAACCTGCTCGGACGGCAGCGCCAAATCGAGCAGCTGGATGAAGAGATCAAAGCGACGGACGCGCAGCTCGCGAAGCTGCGCGACAAGATCAGCGACCTGCGCAAGGAGCAGTCGATCCGCAACCAGAAGGTCGACGAGACGCGCGAGCTGGGCGAGAAGCTGCGCATCGACGAGCAGCATCTCCGCGCGGAGCTGCAGTCCGTGGACAAAGAAAAGCGCATTCTGGACGAGCAGGCGCAGCTGTTCCAAGCGGACAGCGCCGGCCACAAGACCGAACAGCAGCAGCTGAGCCAGTCCGCGAAAGCGGCGGAAGAGCGGCTTGAGGCGCTGACGCGGGAGGAAGCGCGGCTTCAAGACGCGATCCGCCAGGCGGAGGAGCGGCGGAAGGCCGGTGAATCCGCGAAGGAGCAGCTGCAGGATCAACTGACGGACCTTAAGATATCCCTCGCGAAGACCGATCAGGAGAAGATGTCGTTCGAGGACCAGGCGACCCGGATCCGTTCCGAGATCGGGCGGGCGAAGCAGGAGCTGTCGGGCATCCGCGACATGCTGCAGCGCCAGGACGAGGAGCTGCGTCTCCACGCCGAAGAGAGCGCCAAGCAGCTCGAGCAGCTGAACGCGCTCAAGCTGAAGAAGGATGGCTGCGCCGAGCAGACGGATTTGAAGCGCGCGGCGCGCGCGGAGCTGACCCGCGAGCTTGAGCAGGGCGAGAGCGAAACGAAGGATCAGCGCGCCCAGCTGCGCAGCGTCGAGGACCAGCTGCGGCAGATCGAGATCGGGGTCAACCGGCTCGACGTCGAGCTGGACAACCTGCTCCGGAAGTTGAGCGAAGAGTACGAACTCAGCTACGAGCTCGCCAAGGAGCGCTACCCCGTTCCGGAGGATGTGCCGGCGCTGCAGAACGAAGTGCGTGATTTGAAGCGCCGCATTTCCGGACTGGGCGAAGTGAACCTCGGCGCGATCGACGAATACGAGCGCGTCAAGGAACGCTACACCTTCCTAAACGATCAGAAGAACGATCTCATTGAGGCGAAAACGACGCTTTACCAGGTCATCCGCGAGATGGACGACGAGATGAGCCGCCGGTTCAAGAGCACGTTCGAAGCGATCCGCGGGCATTTCGTCGTCGTCTTCGCGAAGCTGTTCGGCGGCGGGCGCGCCGATCTCATCATGGTGGAGCCCGACCGGGTACTCGACAGCGGCATCGATATCGTCGCGCAACCGCCGGGCAAGAAGCTGCAAAATCTGCAGCTGCTCTCCGGAGGCGAGCGCGCGCTGACGGCGATCGCCCTGCTGTTCGCCATCCTGCAGGTGAAGCCGGTACCGTTCTGCGTGCTCGACGAAGTCGAAGCGGCGCTCGACGAAGCGAATGTATCGCGCTTTGCCCAGTATCTGCGCGAATTCTCGGAACTGACCCAATTCATCGTCGTCACGCACCGCAAAGGCACGATGGAGGAAGCCGACGTGCTCTACGGGGTTACGATGGAAGAAGGCGGCGTCTC
Organism: Paenibacillus sp. GCM10023250; assembly: GCF_042653205.1. Classification (NCBI taxonomy): domain Bacteria; kingdom Bacillati; phylum Bacillota; class Bacilli; order Caryophanales; family Paenibacillaceae; genus Paenibacillus; species Paenibacillus sp. GCM10023250. The sequence continues at coordinate 27,248 of NZ_JBHSHY010000018.1, forward strand.
CAAGCTCGTGTCCGTCCGGTTGGAGGACGACGAGCCGGTCTCCGCGTAATCGCTGCACCCGAACAACCGATTCAGACGTATATAAGAAGCCGGAGCCCGCGCCTGCTGCGCCGGGCCCGGCTTTTGCGAGTAAAGGGATGGAGGTCCAATCATGAGTTTTTTTAAACGGTTGAAAGAAAGCATCGCCCAGAAGACCGAGGCGGTCACGTCCATTTTCAAGGAAGGCTTGACCAAGACGCGGACCGCGTTCGTCGGCAAAATCGAAGAGCTGATCCTGCGCCGCAAAAAAATCGACGAAGCGTTTTACGAAGAGCTGGAGGAAATTCTGATCGGCGCCGACGTCGGCGTGAACACGGTCATGCAGCTGATCGACGAGCTGCGTGCGGAAGTGAAGAAGCGCAAAATCGAGGAAGCGTCCGAGCTGCAGCCGATTTTATCCGAGAAGCTGGTGGAGCTGCTGAAAGGACACGCTTCGACGTCGCTGCGCATGGCGGAACAAGGCATGACCGTCATTCTGTTCGTCGGCGTCAACGGCGTCGGCAAGACGACGACGATCGGCAAGCTCGCGCATAAATTCAAATCCGAAGGCAAATCCGTCCTGCTGGCGGCGGGCGACACGTTTCGTGCCGGCGCCATCGAACAGCTCGAAGTATGGGGCAAGCGCGTCGGCGTCGACGTGATCAAGCAGGAATCCGGCGCGGATCCGGCGGCGGTCATGTACGATGCCGTCCACGCGGCGAAGCAGCGGGGCGTCGACGTGCTGCTGTGCGATACGGCGGGCCGGCTGCAGAACAAGCATAACCTGATGGAAGAGTTGAACAAGATCTTCCGCGTCATTCAGCGCGAAGTGCCCAACGCGCCGCACGAGGTGCTGCTCGTGCTCGACGCGACGACCGGCCAGAACGCACTCAGCCAGGCGAAACTGTTCGGCGAGAAGAGCGGCGTGACAGGCCTCGTGCTTACGAAGCTCGACGGCACGGCGAAGGGCGGCATCGTCATCGCGATTCGCAACGAGCTGGATTTGCCGGTGAAGCTGGTCGGCTTGGGCGAGAAAATGCAGGATCTGCAGGAATTCGACTCCGAGCAGTTCGTGCACGCGCTGTTCGGCGGACTGCTGCAAGCCGCCGAGGACGAGGCCGAAGCGGGTCGGAATTAGGTGACAAGGAATCCAGCTTGACAGCGCATAGGCCGCTGCGTTATGATAGTCGTCGTGGAAATGGTGTAAAGGCATTTGCCTTGACGCAAAGGAGCGGATTGCATGAACATGCACGAAACCGACGCCCTGGCGAAAACGAACCGGATCAACATGCTGTTCGACTTTTACGAAACGCTGCTCACGGAAAAACAGCAGACGTTTCTGAAATATTATTTTCATGACGATTATTCGCTCGGGGAGATCGCGGCCGAATTCGATATTAGCCGCCAAGCGGTCTACGAGCATGTCAAGCGCGCCGAAGCCGTGCTCGAGAACTGCGAGAGCAAGCTGCAGCTGCTCGCCAAGCATGAAGCGTCCGAACGTTGGCTGGCTAAGCTCGACGGCGTGGCGGATCGGTTCGCGGCCAACAGCGACATTCGTGCGGAGCTCCGGGCCATTGCGCAGGGGCTGCGCGGCGAAGGCAGAAGCGTTACATAATATTGAGCTTATGCTTTCGATATCGTTTTACTTGCCATACTGGCAAGGCTTCGCCAACAAAACTTAGCTTAAGCTTACGAAGTAGTTTTGTTTTACTTGCCATACTGGCAAGGCTTCGCCAACAAAACTTTTGGGAGGTGACGGTCATGGCATTCGAAGGGTTGTCCAGCAGGCTGCAGAACGTGTTCGGCAAATTGCGCGGCAAAGGGAAAGTGACGGAGGATGACGTTAACGAGGCGATGCGCGAGGTGCGCTTGGCGCTGCTCGAAGCCGACGTCAACTTCAAGGTCGTCAAGGATTTCATCGCGAAGGTGAAAGAACGGGCGATCGGCCTGGAATTGACGAAGAGCTTCACGCCCGGCATGGTCGTCGTCGACATCGTAAATAAAGAGCTGACGGAGCTCATGGGCGGCACGAACACGAAGCTCGCCAAAGCGAACAAGCCGCCGACGGTCATTCTCATGGCTGGCTTGCAGGGCGCGGGCAAAACGACCTCGTCCGCCAAGCTCGCCAAGCTGCTGCTGAAAGAGAAGCATAAGCCGCTCATGATCGCCGGCGATATTTACCGGCCAGCTGCCATCAAGCAGCTGCAAGTGCTAGGCGAGCAGATCGGCGTGCCGGTCTTTACGCTCGGCGACCAGACGTCGCCGGTCGAGATCGCCCGCCAGGGGCTGCAGCTTGCGAAGGACAACGGACACGACTACGTCATCATCGATACGGCGGGCCGGCTGCATATCGACGAGGCGCTGATGACGGAGATTCGCGACATCCATGCCGCAACGAAGCCCGATGAAGTACTGCTCGTCGTCGACGCGATGACGGGCCAGGAAGCCGTTAACGTCGCCCAGAGCTTCCACAGCCAGCTCGAGCTGACGGGCGTCGTGCTCACGAAGCTTGACGGCGATACGCGCGGCGGCGCTGCGCTGTCGGTCAAAGCCGTCACCGGTTGCCCAATCAAGTTCGCGGCGACGGGCGAGAAGATCGAACCGCTCGAGCCGTTCCATCCTGAGCGGATGGCGTCCCGAATTCTCGGCATGGGCGACATGCTGTCGCTGATCGAGAAGGCGCAGACTGCCATCGACGCTGATAAGGCCGCGGAGATGGAGCGCAAGATGCGCACGGCGGAATTCACGTTCGAGGATTTCCTCGAGCAGATGGAGCAAGTGCGCAAGCTCGGACCGCTCGACCAATTGCTCGATATGATGCCGGGCATGGGCAAGATGAAGGATATGAAAAACTTGAAGGTCGACGAGAAGCAGATCGGCCGAGTCGAGGCGATCGTCAAATCGATGACGAAGGAAGAGAAGCGCAAGCCCGAAATTCTCAACCATAGCCGCCGCAAGCGGATCGCGCTCGGCAGCGGCACCTCCGTCGCGGAGGTTAACCGGCTGATCAAGCAATTCGACGATATGAAAAAAATGATGAAGCAGTTCTCGTCCATGATGGGGCCGAAAGGACCGAAGGGCGGCTTGAAAGGGCTCAAGGGCATGCTTCCCAAAGGAATGAAATTCCCGTTCTGACCGCATGGTTCCGGGCAGGCGGAAATTCGTTGAAGGAGGTGAATTCTCATGGCAGTACGTATTCGTTTGAAACGCATCGGTGCGCACAAAGCGCCTTTCTACCGCGTCGTGGTATCCGATTCCCGTTCCCCGCGTGACGGTCGCTTCATTGAAGAAATCGGGACTTATAATCCGGTAGCTCAACCGGCTCAAGTCAATATCGATGAAGAGAAAGCTCTGAAATGGCTCCAAAACGGAGCGCAAGCTTCCGATACGGTCCGCAACCTGCTTTCCAAAGCGGGCGTAATGACGAAGCTTCACGAGCTGAAGCTTCAAAAATAACCTACTCGGTGCGGGGGGCCTATTGTGATGAAGGACTTGATTCTTGTCATAGCGAAGGCTTTAGTGGATAACCCGGAGGATGTGCGCGTCGACGTGAAAGAAGACGATCGCGGCACCGTTTACCTGCTGTCGGTCAATCCCGGCGACATCGGGAAAGTGATCGGCAAGCAGGGGCGGATCGCCAAAGCGCTGAGAACGGTCGTCGCCTCGGCGGCCGTCAAATCGCAGAAGCGCGTCATGGTCGATATCGTTTCGTAGCGATCGTGCATCGAGACAGGGCTAGGATGGTGATCCTAGCTCTTTTTCGATGCAAAATTCGAAAAAGTCAGGAGACCAAGCATGAATCAACAATGGCTATCGGTCGGGAAGCTCGTCAACACCCACGGCATCCGCGGCGAAGTGAAGGTCATCTCCCAGACCGATTTTCCCGAGGAGCGGTTCGCGCCGAAGTCCAGGCTGACGCTCTTGAACGAAGAGAACGGGCAGCAAGTGGATGTGGAAGTTCAAAGCGCCAGAGAGCATAAAGGCATGTATTACTTGAAGCTGAAAGGCTACGATAACATCAACGACGTCGAGAAATATAAGGGCTGGTCGTTGAAGGTCTCGAAAGAAGAAATGATCGAGCTGGACGAAGGCGAATATTACCACCACCAGATCATCGGCTGCGCCGTCGTGACCGACGAGGGCGCGGACCTTGGCGTCATTACGGAAATCTTGGTGCCGGGCGCGAACGACGTGTGGGTTGTTCAGCCGAAGAAGGGTAAGCAGGTGCTCATACCGGTCATCGACGAGGTCGTGCTGGACGTCGACGTGGCGAACAAGACGGTGAAGGTTCATCTGATGGAAGGGCTGATCTAAGGCATGCGTATCGACGTCTTAACCTTGTTTCCCGAGATGTTCGAAGGCGTCTTCGGCGCCAGCATTCTCGGCAAAGCCCGGGAAAAAGGAATCGTCAGCCTGAATGCGGTTAACTTTCGTGATTACGCGAACAATAAGCATAATACGGTGGATGACTACCCTTACGGCGGAGGCGGAGGCATGGTGCTGAAGCCCGAGCCGCTGTTCGCGGCGGTCGAAGACCTCATGCCGGAAGACGGACCGAAGCCGCGCGTCGTCCTGCTCTGCCCGCAAGGCGAGCGTTATACGCAGCGGAAGGCCGAAGAGCTGTCGGCAAGCGAGCATCTGGTGTTCGTATGCGGACATTACGAGGGCTATGACGAACGGATCCGACAGCATCTCGTCACCGACGAAATTTCGGTCGGCGATTATGTGCTCACCGGCGGCGAGTTGCCGGCCATGGTCGTCATCGACAGCGTCGTCCGCCTGCTGCCCGGCGCGCTCGGCAACGAGAATTCGGCGGTGACGGACTCGTTCAGCACCGGATTGCTGGAATATCCCCACTATACGCGCCCGGCGGTTTTCCGGGGCTGGGAGGTGCCGGAGGTGCTGACGTCCGGCCATCATGCCAACGTGGAGACCTGGCGGCGCCAGCAATCCATTCTGCGTACGTTGGAACGCCGCCCCGAGCTGCTCGAAACCGCGGATTTGAGCAAAAAGGAACGGGTGTGGCTGGCGGAGCAAATCCGCAACCGCGAGCATCGGGTGCAGTTCGGGGCCGATTCAGAAAAATAAGGAATTTCGACGGGACTTGTTATTGTGTTCTGGGCGGAAATGTGTTAACATATCTGATGTTGCTTTGTTAACTCGGGCGGTCCGCTATAAGCAATGATCCGGCCTTCTTAGTGAATCCGGTAGCTTATAAGAACGTCTATGGTGGAAGGAGTTGAAATCCAAATGAACCTTTTGCAAACAATTGCGCAAGAAAATCTTCGTACTGACCTTCCAAGCTTTCGCCCGGGCGACACGCTTAAGGTACACGTAAAAGTTATCGAGGGATCCCGCGAACGTATCCAGCTGTTCGAAGGCGTCGTCATCAAGCGTCGCGGCGGCGGCATCAGCGCTACTTTTACGGTACGTAAAATTTCGTACGGCGTTGGCGTAGAAAGAACGTTCCCAGTGAACTCGCCGAAAATTGAGAAGATCGAGGTTGCTCGCCGCGGTAAAGTCCGTCGCGCGAAACTGTACTATCTTCGCAATCTTCGCGGCAAAGCTGCGAGAATCAAAGAAATCCGCTAATGCACACGACAAGAGGGGGACTTGCGCAAACAAGTCCCTTTTCGCTTTTTACGTTTATATTTCGGAAGAAGGCCGGGGGCATACCCGCGGCCAAATCGAGCCGGGCGAAACTTGCCGTGCCGAATATCCGTTTATTTTTTACATAGCTGACCATTGTATCGCATCGGCGAGCAAGGCTATTATTCCTGCACAGAAGAGGGTGTAATCATGGACCAACAACATCGCAATGACGAACAGCAAGTCGAGCAGGAAAGTGTTAAGCCTGAGGAGCATCGGGATGTCGTTGACGGCACGGATGCCCCCGATTCGCCGAACAAGCCTCCGGTCAAGGGCAAGGCGCAGAAAGAGCTGTTCGAATGGGTCAAGGCGCTGGCCATCGCGGCGATTCTCGTCCTCGTCATTCGTTACTTCCTGTTCGCGCCGTTCATCGTGGACGGGCCTTCCATGGAACCGAACTTCTACACGGGCGAACGGTTGATCGTCGACAAGGCGATCTACGAGCTGCGCAAGCCGAAGCGCGGAGAAGTCATCGTATTCCACGTGCCCGAAGAAGGCCGCGACTTCATTAAGCGCGTCATCGGCGTGCCCGGAGATAAAATCAAGTACGAAGACGATAACCTGTACGTTAACGGCAAGCTCGTCGATGAGCCGTACTTGAAGGAATCGATCGCGGCCGCGAAGGCCAAGGGCGAGATATTCAACAACAACGGCGGGGAAGAGCGGAACTTCCCGAACTCGAACTTCGACACGGACGTCGTGCCTCCGGGCCACGTGCTCGCTTTCGGGGACAATCGCCGCAATAGCAAGGACAGCCGGATTATCGGCTTCGTCGACGACAAAGAGATCGTTGGACGGGCGGACGTCATTTTTTGGCCGCTCAACAAATTGGCTTTCGTGAAACAAGGATGAGGTGAATGTCGGCATGACGATACAGTGGTTTCCCGGCCATATGACGAGAGCGAGAAGGGAAATTCAAGAGAAGCTGAAACTGATCGACATCGCGATCGAGCTTCTGGATGCCCGTGTACCGCTTTCGAGCCGGAACCCGATGGTGGATGAGATTTTGCACGGCAAACCGCGGCTGATTCTGCTGAACAAGGCGGATTTGGCCGATGCGCGGACGACGGAGCTGTGGCGGGCGTATTTTGCCGATTTGGGGTATGCCAGCCTGGCGATCGACGCTTCGACCGGCAGCCGGGTGAATGAAATTCCGGCCAAGGTACGGGAGCTGCTGCACGAGAAGATCGCCCGTCAGATCGCCAAAGGCATGACGCCGCGCCCGGTGCGCGGCCTGATCGTCGGCATCCCGAACGTCGGCAAATCGACACTGATCAACCGGCTTGCCGGCCGGAACATCGCGGCGACCGGGGATCGTCCCGGCGTCACAAAAGGCCAGCAGTGGATTAAGGTCGGCACGGAGATGGAGCTGCTCGATACGCCGGGGATATTGTGGCCGAAGTTCGAAGACCAGCTCGTTGGCTACAAGTTCGCGATGACCGGGGCGATCAAAGAACAGGTGCTGAACGTGGAGGACGTGGCGTTCTTCGCGATCAAGTCGCTGGCGGACAGATATTGGGACGCTCTCGCGGAGCGCTTCGGACTGACGGAGCCGCCGCGGGATCCGGAGGATAATCAAGAGCTCGTGCGCGTCATGGAAGACATCGGGCGCAAGCGGGGCTGTCTCGTCAGCGGCGGACGCGTCGATCTGGAGAAAGCGTCGGGCATTATCTTGCGCGAGCTGCGCGCGGGGAATTTGGGCCGCATTACGCTCGAGTCGCCGGAGGATGCGCGTTAACGGGAACGGCTGCCTTTGTTTTAGACGAGGCGGCCGTTTTTTATGGGCGAAAATAAGCGCAATCCGATTGCAAAACATGACGTTCCTCGCCGCCGGAACGTCTTTTTGTCGATGGCAGGAGCTTCGCGCCTGCGCGCTTTGCGTGGTTTACCAAGGAACGGCAGGACGAAAGGTCATGACAAACGAAGCGCAGCTTGCGATAATAGAGGGACACGAAACGGTCCGTTTCGGTACAATACATAGTTATCTTTGGGGAAAAAGGCGCAAATCGGCAGGCTGGGGAAGGAAAGGGTCGCCGCCTGCTGCTTATGCTGTGTTTAAAGAGTGCATTGGTAGAGGAGAGAGGAGCGAACGGCATGTTGGCAGAATTCGAGAAGCCGTTATGGGAGCAAGGGATCCGCGGCATCGCCGGCATCGACGAGGTAGGACGGGGCTGCTTGTTCGGCGACGTAGTGGCGGCCGCTGTTATTTTGCCGGAAGGCTTGGTGCTGGAAGGCGTCAACGATTCCAAGAAGCTGACGGAGAAGAAGCGGGAGGAATTATATTGGCACATCGTCGATTGTGCGGAAGCCTGGTCGGTCGCACGCGTCGATGCCTCGACGGTGGATGCGATCAACATCAAGCAAGCCGCGCGGCTCGCCATGAAACAAGCCGTCGAATCGCTGGGCGTACAGCCGGAGTACCTGCTCGTGGACGCCGAGAAGGTTGACGTCGACGTGCCGCAGCAGGCGATCGTCAAAGGGGACGCCAGGAGCCAATCCATCGCCGCCGCTTCCATTCTCGCGAAAGTGACGCGGGACCGGCTGTGCTGCGACGAATGGGACAAGCTTTATCCCGATTACGGCATTGCGATACATAAAGGGTATGCGACGAAGCTGCACCGCGAGAAGCTGCTCGCCCACGGGCCGAGTCCGATGCACCGGCAAAGCTTCCTCGGGAAGCTGTTCGCGGAGCAGCAGGTGTTGTTTTAAGGGGCGTACGGAAGGCCGAAATATGGTGCGCTTGGCGTCGCGGCGAGGGGTTCAGCCGGAGGACGGTTTGACCGATAAAAGGGCTATGGGTTTTTGCGCAAGCGGAAGGAAGTGCGGCGAATGTCGATGTCGATCGGACAAATGATGAGAGGCTTGGTCGGCGACGCGCAGGCCGGGGACGTCCGTGCGCTCGAGCTGAAGGCGGGACAGAAGGTGCGCGCCGTGCTGGTGAAGATGACCGGCGATCAGGAGGGCATCGTCCAAATCAACGGGGTTCCCGTCCATGCGAAGCTGGATACGCCTCTCGAGCCCGGCAAGGCGGTGCTGCTGCAGGTGCAGCCGGAACCCGCCGACGGCGCGCTCGTGCTGAAGCAGGCGGAGCCGGAAGCGGGGCGGGCGCCGGAAGCAAGCGTCAAGGCGTGGATTCAGGCGCTGGAGCTGCCGGATACGAAAGCGTCCGCGGCGCTGGTCGCCGAGCTGCGGAAGAACGGGCTCGCATTGACTCCCGGCGTGGCGAGTCAATTCAAAGCCGCGCTGGCCGCCATGCCTGCCGGCGGCGATGCGCTCTCTTGGCTGCGGGCGGCCGCGCTGGCCTTCAAGCGCGGCCTGCCGATGACGGGCGCGACGATCGGCGCGCTTCAGCAGGTGCTTGCCGGGCCGCCAGCGCACGCGCTGCTGGATGCGCTGGAGGCCGGGCTTGCCGCTTGGCGCGGCACGGCCGCGGAGCCAGGCGCCGCGGCCGGAACCGCGCCGCCGCCCGCCGGGGCGGCGCAAGCGGCCGCAGCGAAGCTGCAGGCGCTGCTGGCCGAAGGCGCGGCGCTGATGCGCGAAGCGCATGGGGCGGGCGGGGCTGCGCCGCCCGCGTGGGCCGGCGCAGCCGGCCATGCGGGCCCCGGGGCGAAGCCGGGGCCTAGGGGCGAAGCGCCGGCGGGCGCAGCCGGCGGCCGGCCGCGCGGGCCGGCGGCGCCAGCAGCGCGGCGCGCGCCGTCCGCGGCGCGAGATCGTCCGCGCCGAGCCCGAGCTCCGCGGCGGTCAGCTGCCGCAGCGGCTTGCGCTTCGCTTTCATAATGCCCGGCAGCGACGGGTAGCGCGGCTCGTTCAGCCCCTGCTGCGCCGTCACGAGGGCGGGAAGCGGCACCGCGGCCGTTTCCACGCCCCATTCCGTGTCCCGCTCCACGACGGCGATCCGCCCGTCTCCGCCGCCCCACGCGGCGCCGCTCGGCGCCTGGCCGCCGACCGGGCCGTCCTCCACCGTCAGCTTCAGCGCCGCCGATGCGTGCGGCAGCCCGAGCCGTTCCGCCACCTGCAGCGCCACGCTGCCCGCGCCGCGGTCGACGGCGAACAGGCCCGCCAGCACAAGGTCCGGCCGCAGCTCCTTCACCGCGGCGGCCAGCGCGGCCGCGACGGCGTGGCCGTCGTCCGGCAGGCCGTCCTGCGCGACGAGCACCGCCTCGTCGGCGCCCATGGCGAGCGCGGTCCTGAGCGCTTCCGCCGCGCGGTCGCCGCCGCAGGAGACGACCGTCACGGTTCCGCCGTGCGCCTCGCGCAGCCGCAGCGCCTCCTCCAGCGCGTATTCGTCGTACGGGTTGATGATGAATTTAACGCCGTCCTCGGCGACGACCCCGTCCGCGATTTCGATTTTCTCCTCCGTATCGAAGGTTTGCTTGATCAGCACCGTCAGCTGCACCGGTCCGTGCACCTCCCGAACTCACTTGGATTTGCCCGCGGCAGTCATACCGTCCCACGGCCGCCGAATACGATAAAAAGAAGCCGCCCGCCGCCTTTGTTACCTTATGAACTTGGCCCTCGGATTAGACCGCGGCGGGCGATGCGGGTCTTGGCCTCCGCGACATGACGGCGCGCGACGGGACATATACTGAACCGCGCCGCGCCAAGGGAAGGAGGAAGCCTTGTGGAAGGAATGAACGAGCTGACGCTGGCTTCGGGCATCCGGTGGGCGTGCTTCGCGCTGCTGGTTGTGACGGCGCTGACCTGCTTCTATACGGTCGTCCGCCGCAGGGTGGCGTACATGCTGCTGGGCCGCAAAGCGGAGCGCGCGCACCCGCCGCCGCCCGACCCCGCCGATCCCGAGCACGACGGCGACGATCTGCTGGGCGTGTCTTCGTTCGCGGCGAATGCCGCGCTGGCGTCGGAGGCGGGGCCGAGGTTCGCGTGGAGCCTGGCCTGGGCGGGGCAGGTGTTCGGCCATCGCAAGCTGCTGAAGGATTTGCGGAGCGGCGTCATGCACCTGGTGCTCTTTTACGGGTTCATCGTGCTGCAGTTCGGCGCGGCGGACATCGTGTGGAAAGGACTGACGGGCCGCGCGCTGCCGTTCCCGGCGTATCATGGGTTCGTCCTGACGCAGGAGATCACGGTTACGCTCGTGCTGCTGGCGATTCTGTACGGCGGGTTCCGCCGGTACGTCGAGCGGCTGACGCGGCTGAAGCGGGGCTGGAAGCCGTCGGTCGTGCTGTGGTTCATCGGCGGGCTGATGCTGACGGTGCTGCTGACGCTGGCGTTCGATCGCGTGAAGGAAGCGCCTGCGGGCGGCGGGGGAGCGGAGGCGTCGCTGTATGCGGGGTACGCGCCGGTCTCCTCGGGCATCGCCGAAGGCTTCCGGGACCTCGGGGCGACGCCGGCCGCGGGGGACGTGCTGTACGAGATCTTTTGGTGGCTGCATTTGGCGGTGCTGCTCGGGTTTCTCGTGTACGTGCCGCAGTCGAAGCATTTTCATATCTTGACGGCGCCGGTCAATCTGTGGCTGCGCCGCGGCTCGCCGCCGGGCCGGCTGGCACCGCTCGATCTCGAGGACGAGGATGCGGAGTCGTTCGGGGTCGGGGCGGTGGAGCAGTTCACGCGCAAGCAGCTGCTCGACCTGTACGCCTGCGTCGAGTGCGGCCGCTGCACGAACGTCTGCCCGGCCGCGGGCACGGGCAAGCTGCTCTCGCCGATGCATCTGATCGTCAAGCTGCGCGATCATCTCACGGAGAAGGGCGCCGCGATCACCTCGAAATCGCCGTGGGTGCCCGCGTTCGGAAGCGGCGCGCCGGGCGCGCATGCGATGGCGGAAACGGTGCCGCTCTGGAGCGGCGGCGGTACTGCGGCAACGACGATTGAGCCGACGATGACGGCGCAGAAGCACGGCTGGCAGGCGCGCGCCGGCGCCGCGGCGGCGGATGCCGCGCTGATCGGCGACGTCATGACGGAGACGGAGCTGTGGGCGTGCACGACCTGCCGCAACTGCGAGGACCAGTGCCCCGTCGGCAACGAGCACGTGGACAAAATCATCGACATGCGCCGCTACCTCGTCCTGACCGAGGGCCGCGTGCCGGCGGAGGCGCAGCGCGCGATGCAAAACATCGAGCGCCAGGGCAACCCGTGGGGCCTGCCCCGCGGCGAGCGCGGCGCCTGGCTGGCGGCGTACGAAGCGGCCGTGCCGGACGCGCGGCCCGTCCGGGCGATGAAGGAGGCGGCGGCCGGCGGCGACCCGCCGGAGCTGCTGCTGTGGGCGGGGACGATGGGCGCGTACGACCAGCGCAGCCGCAAGGTGCTGTTCGCGGTCGTGCGGCTGCTCCAGCAGGCGGGCATTCCGTTCGCCGTCCTCGGCGGCGAAGAACGGAATTCCGGCGACACCGCGCGGCGCCTTGGCAACGAGCTGCTGTTCCAGACGCTGTGCGCCGAGAACGTCGCGACGCTGCAGCGCTACGGCGTGAAGCGGATCGTGACGATTTGCCCGCATACGTTCAACGCGCTGAAGAACGAGTACGCCGACTTCGGCCTCGCGCGGACCGTGGCGGTGGAGCATCATACGACGCTGCTCGCGCGGCTCGTCGCCGGCGGCTCGCTCGTGCCCGCGCATCCGGTATCCGAGCGGGTCGTGTATCACGACTCGTGCTACCTCGGCCGGTACAACGGCGAGTACGAGGCGCCCCGCGCGCTGCTGCGGGCCATCCCGGGCGTGACCATGCTCGAGATGGAGCGGAACCGCGCGAACGGGCTTTGCTGCGGTGCGGGCGGCGGCCTCATGTGGATGGAAGAGCGCGCCGGCGTGCGCGTGAACGAGGCCCGGACGGCGCAGGCGCTGGACACGTCGCCGACGGTCATCGGCTCCGCGTGTCCGTACTGCCTGACGATGATGGAGGACGGCATCAAGCTGCACGAGGCCGAGGACCGCGTCCGCGCCCGCGACGTCGCCGAGCTGCTGGCCGAAAGCGTATTCGGCGGCGCGCAGTAGCGGGAGGGATTCGGGAGCGGATGAATTTCCGGGGGGAGAGTGCAATGCAATTCGGCGGGAATTGAGCAAAGAGCCGTACCAGGTACGGTACATGGCCGCGATTTGGCGGAAATCGAGTAAAGAGCCGTACCCGGTACGGCACGCGACTGCAAGTAGAGGCGGAGACGGCGCCAAGAGCCGGTCCCGGCACGGCTCATCGCCGCGCCGGGCCGGCAGGGGCGCCGAGATGGGTACCCGTCACGGTACATACGCCGCCGATGCCGCGCCGAGCGGCCATTTTAACCCCAAAGGAGGGAGCTGCGTGGGAGTACGATCGACGCCGGCGGTTCGCCGGGCGGCAGTCATTGGATCGGGCGTCATGGGGGCGGGGATCGCTGCCCATCTCGCTAACGCGGGCATGTCCGTGCTGCTGCTGGACGTGGTGCCGGACGCGCTGACGGAGCAGGAGGCGAGAGCCGGCGCGACGCTGGCCGACCGGGCCGTCCGCAACCGGCTGGCCGCGGCCGGTCTGGCCCGGCTGGCGAAGCAAGAGCCTCCGGCCTTGTACGAAGCCTCGTTCATCGGGCGCATCGCGCCCGGCAACCTGGAGGATGATCTCGCCCGGCTCGGCGAGGTCGATTGGATCGTCGAGGCCGTGGTCGAGCGGCTGGACGTCAAGCGGAGCGTGTTCGCCCGCATCGAGCCGGTCCTGAAGCCCGGCACGCTCGTGTCCTCGAACACGTCGGGACTGTCCGCGGCCGCGATGGCGGAAGGACGCGGCGAGACGTTCCGGCGGCAGTTCGCGGTGACGCACTTTTTCAACCCGCCCCGGCACATGAAGCTGGTGGAGCTCGTCCCCGGCCCCGATACGGCGCCCGAGACGATCGATCGGCTGGCGGCCGTCTGCGAAGGGCAGCTCGGCAAAGGGGTCGTCCGCGCCAAGGACACGCCGAACTTCATCGCGAACCGGATCGGCACGTACGGCATGGCGACGACGATCGCTGCGGCGCGGGCGTACGGGCTCGGCGTAGACGAGGTCGACGCGCTGACCGGCCCGGCGATGGGCCGGCCCAAGACGGCCACCTTCCGCCTGCTCGACCTCGTCGGCCTCGACACGCTGCTGCATGTCCTGGACAACGTGCGGGAGCGCAGCGACGACCCCGCGGAGCGCGACGCGTTCGCGCGGCCGCCGGAGCTGGAGGCGCTCGTGGCGAAGGGCTGGACCGGCGAGAAGGCGGGGAGCGGCTTTTACCGCAAAATCAAGCGGCCCGGCGGCGGCAGCGACATCGAGACGCTGCAGCTCGAGACGCTGACGTACGCGCCGCGCCGCAGCGTGAATTCGCCGGTCATCGAGGCGGCGAAGACGGCCAAGGGCGCCGCGGCCAAGGTCAAGGCGCTGCTGTTCACGGACCCGGACGACCGGTATGCCCGCTTCGCCTGGACGGCGCTCAAGACGGTGCTGCTCTATTCGGCCCGCCAGCTCGCCGCGATCGCGGACACGGTCGCCGACATCGACCGGGCGCTCGTGTGGGGCTTTAACTGGGAGCTCGGCCCGTTCGAGCTGTGGGACGCGATCGGCCTCGAGCGCTCCGTGCAGCGGATGCGGGAGGAGGGCGATGAGATCCCGGAATGGGTGGCGGATTGGATCGCCGCCGGCAACCGCAGCTTTTACAAGCAGGAGGGCACGCTGCGGTTCTACGTGAGCCGCGGGGAGTACCGGCTGCAGGAGGAAGAGCCTGACGTCATCTCGCTGAAGGCGGTCAAGGACGCCGGCAAGGTCGTCCTCGGCAACGCCGGCGCGTCCCTGCTCGACATCGGCAACGACGTGGCCGCGCTCGTGTTCCATTCGCCGAACAACGCGATCGGCGGGGACATTTTGACCGCGATCCGCCAAAGCGCGGCGGAGGTCAGCCGCAACTGGCGCGGGCTCGTCGTCGCGAACGAAGGGCGGCATTTCTGCGTCGGGGCGAACCTCCTGATGCTCCTGCTCGAAGCGCATAACGGCGACTTCGACGAGATCGACGACATCATCGCGCAGTTCCAGCAGAGCATGCTGGCGCTGAAGCGGCTCGACCGGCCCGTCGTGGCGGCGCCGCACCGGATGACGCTCGGCGGCGGGGTGGAAGCCTGCCTGCCGGCGGACCGGGTCGTGTTCGCGGCGGAGACGTATTTCGGCCTCGTCGAGACGGGCGTCGGCCTCATTCCCGCCGGCGGCGGCTGCAAGGAAGCGGCGGCGCTCGCGGACGCGCGGACCGGGGCGGGCGGCGACCTGCAGCCGCAGGTGATCGCGCTGTTCGAGACGATCGCGCTCGGCAAAACGTCGACGAGCGGCTACGACGTCGCCCGCCTCGGCTTCATGCGGCCGCAGGACCGCGTCGTGCTCCGCGGCGAGACGCGAACGGCGGAGGCGAAGCGGACGGTGCTCGCGATGGACCGCGAGGGCTACGCCCCGCCGCCGGCGGACCGGCGCATCCGCGTCGCGGGCCGCGAAGGGCGCGCCGTGCTGCAGCTGGCGGTCGAGAACATGCGGCTCGGCGGCATGGCGAGCAAGCACGATGTATTGATCGGCCGCAAGCTCGCGCATGTGCTCGCCGGGGGCGATGCGGCGCCGGGGGCGGAGGTGAGCGAGCAGTATCTGCTCGACCTCGAGCGCGAGGCGTTCCTCAGCCTGTGCGGCGAGCCGAAGACGCAGGCGCGGATGCAGCATATGCTCGCGACCGGCAAGCCGCTGCGTAATTAGCGGACGGGAGAGGCCGTCCGCGAACCGACCCATTCATGAAGGAGGGATTCCCGAGATGAGCGCTGAACGAAACCCGCGCGACGCCGTCATCGTCGCCGCCGTGCGCACCGCCGTGGGCAAAGCGAAGAAGGGCAGCCTCGCCGACACGCGCGCCGAGGATCTCGGCCGCGCCGTGCTGCGCGCGGCCGTCGACCGCGTGCCCGGGCTGGATGACGCCGATGTCGAGGATGTCGTCATCGGCTGCGCGATGCCCGAGGGCGAGCAGGGGCTGAACTTCGCCCGCATCATGACGCTGTATGCGGGCTTTCCGGTCACGACGCCGGCCGTGACCGTCAACCGGTTTTGCGCGTCGGGGCTGCAGGCGATCGCCTATGCCGCGGAGCGCATCCGGCTCGGCGAGGCGGACGTCGTCCTCGCCGGCGGCGTCGAAAGCATGAGCCATGTCCCCATGACCGGCTTCAAGCTTTCGCCGCATCCCGGCATTGCGGACGGCATGCCGGAGGTGTACATGGGCATGGGCCACACCGCCGAGGAGGTGGCCCGGCGCTACGGCGTCAGCCGCGAGGCGCAGGACGCGTACGCGGCGGAGAGCCACCGCAAGGCGGCCCGGGCGATCGCCGAAGGCCGCTTCCGGGAGGAGATCGTCCCGCTGCACGTGCGGCGGGAGGGCGTCGACGACAACGGCCGTCCATGGAGCAAGTCGTTCACGTTCGATCAGGACGAGGGCGTGCGCCCCGACACGACGCCGGAGGCGCTGGCGAAGCTGAAGCCGTCCTTCGCCCGCGAAGGTACGGTCACGGCGGGCAACGCGTCGCAGATGAACGACGGCGCCGCGGCGGTCGTCGTCATGAGCCGGGAGCGGGCCGAGCGGATCGGCGCGAAGCCGCTCGCCGTCTTCCGCGCGTACGCCGTGGCCGGCGTCGCGCCGGAGGTCATGGGCATCGGCCCGATCGAGGCGATTCCGAAGGCGCTCGCAAGGGCGAAGCTGACGCTCGGGCAGGTGGATGCGATCGAGCTGAACGAGGCGTTCGCCGCCCAATGCCTGCCGATCATCGCGGAGCTCGGCCTCGACCCCGCGAAGGTGAACTTGAATGGCGGCGCGATCGCGCTCGGCCACCCGCTCGGCTGCACGGGCGCGAAGCTGTCCGTGTCGCTCATCCACGAGCTCCGGCGGCGGGGCGGCGGCAACGGCATCGTCTCCATGTGCGTCGGCGGCGGCATGGGGGCGGCTGGCGTGTTTACGGTCGAGCCGGACTCCGTTTAAGCGGCTGCGCGGCCTTTTGGCCGGTTGCGCGAAGCTTCGCCGCCTATCATGCTTTGCGCGAGGTTCCTCGCATTTTCCGTCTCATGCGCATTCCTATTCCTGACGCATCTTCCGCTTGATAGAGAAAGGAGGCAGCGGTATGGCCCAGAACAAAGGTTGGGGCGGCCGGTTCGTGATCGAAGACATGGCGCCGCAGGACATCGTCACGCCCGAGGATTTTACCGACGAGCAGGTCATGATAGGCGAAGCGGCGCGGGCGTTCCTCGAGGGCGAGGTCCGGCCCCGCGACGCCGAAATCGAGGCGCTGAATTACGAGTTGACGGTGAAGCTGCTGCGCCAGGCCGGGGAGCTCGGCCTGCTGGGCGCGGACGTGCCGGAGGCGTACGGCGGGCTCGGGCTCGACAAGGTAAGCTCGACGCTTCTCGCGGAGACGCTGGCGGAGGCCTCGTCCTTCGCGCTGTCCGTGGGCGCGCACGTGGGCATCGGCACGCTGCCCATCGTCTTCTTCGGCACGCCGGCGCAGAAAGCGAAGTATTTGCCCGATCTCGCGGCCGGCACGAAGATCGCGGCGTACTGCCTGACGGAGCCGTCATCCGGCTCCGACGCGCTCGGGGCGAAGACGACCGCGCGATTAAACGCCGACGGCACGCATTACGTGCTGAACGGCTCCAAGCTGTACATTACGAATTCCGGGTTCGCCGACGTGTTCATCGTGTACGCGAAGGTGAACGGCGACCATTTTACCGCCTTCATCGTGGAGCGGGGGCTGCCCGGCTTCAGCATCGGCCCGGAGGAGCACAAGATGGGCATCAAAGGGTCCTCGACCTGCCCGATCTTCTTCGACGATACGCCGGTGCCGGTCGACAACGTGCTCGGCGAGGTCGGCAAGGGCCACGTCATCGCGTTCAACATCCTGAACATCGGCCGCTTCAAGCTGGCCGCGGGCTGCGTCGGCAGCGCGAAGGAAGCGGTGGCGCTCGCGGCCAAATACGCGAACGGCCGCAAGCAGTTCGGCCGCCCGATCGCGTCGTTCCCGCTCATCGGGGCGAAGCTAGCGGACATGAACATCGCGGCGTTCGTCACGGAGAGCATGGTATACCGCACGGCGGGCTGGATCGACGAGATGCTGCGGGCGAGCGAAGCGGCCGGCGGCGACGCGGACGGCGCCGGGGCGCGGGCCGCCAAGGCGATATCCGAATACGCGCTGGAATGCTCGATCAACAAGGTGTTCGCGACGGAGGCGCTCGACTTCGTGGCGGACGAAGCGGTTCAGATCCACGGCGGCTACGGCTACGTCAAGGAGTACAAGGTCGAGCGGATCTACCGCGATTCGCGGATCAACCGGATTTTCGAGGGTACGAACGAGATCAACCGGATGCTCATCCCGGGCACGCTCATGAAAAAAGCGCTGAAGGGCGAGCTGCCGCTGCTGCGCAAGGCGCGCGCGCTCCAGGCGGAGCTGCTGCAGCCGATGCCGCTGCCGGCGTTCGATGAGCCGCTCGCCAAGGAGACGTACCGGATCGGGCAGGCGAAGCGGACGTTCCTCGCGGTCGGCGGGCTCGCGGTGCAGAAATTCGGGCTCGCGCTGGAGCAGCAGCAGGAGACGCTGTGCCTGCTCGCGGACATGATGATCCAGACGTTCGCGATGGAGAGCGCCGCGCTTCGGACGCGCAAAATGCTGCTGCTGGCCGACCCGGCCACGGCCGCGCGCACCCGCAACGCGGTCGAGATGACGGCCGTCTTCGTGCAGGAGGCCATGGAGCGCATCGAAAGCCACGCCAAGACGGCGCTCGCCGCGCTCGAGACGGGCGACGCGCTGCAGACGCAGCTCGCCGTGCTGAAGAAGCTCATGCGCGCGCCGCTCTGGGATACGATCGCGCTCAAGCGGAGCATCGCGGCGCGGGTCGTGAAGAGCCAGCAGTATACGCTGTAGGCCGCCGTTCCGGCCGGAATGCAGCATGTTCAGGAAGTTTCGCAAAAACAAGCCAACGCTTTCGAAGCGAGTTTTTGCTCACGCAAAAACTTGAGCCAATGCTTCCGAAGGGAGTTTTTGCTCGCAGAGCTGTTTCCCAGGAAGTTTCGCAAAAACAAGCCTATGCTTTCGAAGCGAGTTTTTGCTCACGCAAAAACTTAAGCCAATGCTTACGAAGCGAGTTTTTGCTCACGCAAAAACTTTTAGGAGGCCCAAAAATGACCCAACCGCAGGTTTGGCCCTGGCTTCGCAACTATCCCGGCGAGGTTGACCCCGACGTCGCGATTCCGAATATCGCCCTCGGCGACATGCTGATCCAGACCGCCGCCAAGCATCCGGCGAAGGAGGCGCTGTTCTTCTTCGGCAAGCGGATCTCCTACAAGGAGCTGCTCGCCGCGGCGCAGCGGATGGCGGCGGGGCTGCAGGCGGCCGGCGTCGGCAAGGGCGACCGCGTCGCCATCATGCTCCCAAACTGCCCGCAGGCCGTCGTCTCCTACTTCGGCACGCTGCTCGCGGGCGCCGTCGTCGTCATGACGAACCCGCTCTACGTGGAGCGGGAGCTGGAGCATCAGCTGCGGGACTGCGGCGCCGCCGTCATCGTCACGCTCGACGTGCTGTATCCCCGTCTGGCGCGGGTGCGGGGCGAGGCGCCGGGGGCCGGTCCGGTCCCGGAGCTGCGCAAGGTGATCGTGACGACCATCCAAGACGGGCTGCCGTTTCCCAAAAACCTGCTGTACCCGATCAAGCAGCGCCGCGCGGGGCCGCAGCCGCTTATCCCGTACGGCAAGGACGGCGTGACGCGCTACGCCGCCTTCATGGCGAGGGCGCCGAAGCTGCCGGCGCTCGTCGAGACCGACCCGGAGACGGACGTCGCGCAGCTGCAGTATACCGGCGGCACGACGGGCACGGCGAAGGGCGTCATGCTGACGCACCGCAGCCTGATCGCGAACGCGGCCCAGTGCGAGGCGTGGTTTTACCGGATGCTGGAAGGAAAGGAGCGGTTTCTCGCGGCGCTGCCGCTGTTTCACGTGTTTGGACTGACGGTGATCATGAATCTGTCCGTGCTCAAAGCGGGGTCCATCGTGCTGCTGCCGCGCTTCGAGATCGAGCATGTGCTGAAAGCGATCCGCGACGAGAAACCGACGGTGTTCCCCGGCGCGCCGACGATGTACGTGGCGCTGCTGAACCATCCGGACGCGATGAAGTACGACCTGTCGTCCGTCAAGGCATGCATCAGCGGGTCCGCGCCGCTGCCGCTCGAGGTGCAGAATCGATTCGAAGCGCTGACCGGCGGGCGGCTCATCGAGGGTTACGGCCTGACGGAAGCGGCTCCCGTCACCCACGCCAACCCGCTCTGGGGGAAGCGCAAAATCGGCACGATCGGCGTTCCGCTCCCCGGCACGCTGGCCAAGATCGTCGACCCGGCGACGGGCGAGGAGCTCCCGGCCGGCGGCGTCGGCGAGCTGCTGGTGCAGGGCCCGCAGGTCATGAAGGGCTACTGGAACCGGCCGGCGTCGACGGCCGAGGCGCTGCGGGACGGCTGGCTGCATACCGGCGACCTGGCGAGCGTCGACGCCGACGGCTACTTCACGATCGTGGACCGGATCAAGGACATCATCATCGCCGGCGGCTTCAACATTTACCCGCGCGAGGTGGAGGAGGTGCTGTATGAGCATCCCGCGGTGCGGGAAGCGGCGGTCATCGGCGTGAAGGACGAATACCGCGGCGAGACGGTTAAGGCGTTCGTCGTGCTGCGCAAGGACGTGACCGTCTCCGCGATGCAGCTCGACCGCTGGTGCCGGGAGCGGCTGGCGGTGTTCAAGGTGCCGCATCTGTACGAATTCCGCGACGCGCTGCCCATGTCCATGATCGGCAAGGTGCTGCGGCGCAAGCTGCAAGAAGAAGAGGAACTGGCCGCGGCCGGGAACGACGAGGGTGGAGGCCATGAAGGATAACGGGCAGGACCGTCCGAACGGGCCGGACGCGCGATCGGCGCTCGAAGCGCTGGAAGCGGCGGCGAAGAAGTCGTTTTGGGGATATCTGGGCTTTGAACTGGTGACCGCCGGAGAGGGCAAGGCGGTCATCGCGCTGTCGGTAAGGCCTGAGCATCTGAACATGGCCGGCATCGTCCATGGCGGCGTACTGGCGTCCATGCTCGACAATGCCATGGGCCTTGTCGCGATTTTGGCGTGTCCGGGGGACGGGACGGTTACGACCGGACTGAACGTCCATTATTTGCACCCTTCTTCGGAGGGGCGGCTGACCTGCGAGGCGGCGCTGATCCACCGGTCGCGCCGGACGTTAACGCTCGAGGCGCGGATTGCCGATAATAATGGCGAGCTCTTGGCTTGGGGAAGCGGGACGTTTCGCAGGGTAATCGGATTGTAACATGTTACATTTCCACAGCGGTTGTCCGCCGCATTGAAAGCGTTATTCCTTTCCTCTATAATTAGCCTATATATGGAAATCCAGCGGAGCGAAGGGAGGGCGCATGGTGGTTAGCCCTTGGATAACGACTGCGGTCATCCTGTTCGGCATCCTCGTTGCGATCGTTGGCGTCTTGGCTTACTTGCGCATGTATAAAAGCAGTGCATGGTCGGCCGCGTCAGCGCGTTCGCGGGAGAGGGACATACCCGGCGCCGATTCGACAGAAAACGACAAAAATGGATGATTCACAAATAAATAATGCCGTGTTCGCTTTTATATTCCGATTGAAAATGTTATAATTGATTGATAAATTAGAAAATTTAATATTCAGCTCCATCAAGCTCCGGACTCACCTTTCATTAAAGTGGATCGTTCAACATGCTCGCTTTCGGATTGTTAGAACTACCAACCGATGCTAGGAGGGGATTTCATGGCGAAACACAGCCACAATGAAGTCAAAGAAAGCCTCGTGGAGCTTACGCGCATTTTCCAGCCGAAGGACTCCCGGAAGTTCGTTCGGGATTATATCCGCAAGTATCGCATTACGGGCGGGTATGAGGAGGAATTGACGCTATTGGTGGAGCATGAAATGGGGCGGCTTCGCTCCTCGGTCAGTTAATACATTGAAAGATAAGCCTTGCCCGGTACGATAGGGACAAGGCTTTTTTGTTGCCCGTCCGATCGCCGGCTGCCCGCGTTCGAGGCGGTTGCCTGGGTTAGTTGGCTGCCGCCGTGGTCTTGTCACGCCGGCGGCAGCCGCTTTGCACGGGCGGTTTCTTAATGCCATCGATCGATCACGGCAGGCCATGCCGACAGCCTCGGCGCGAATCGATTCGGCCTCCGCCAACCCGGATGATCCGCGCCTTCGTCTCCGCACGTATCCCCGCTGCGTTTTTGCTGCGTTCTTGCTGCGTTCTCTCCCGTACCCGCGACCGCCGGCTGCCTGCCTCAGGAGCAGGAGGGATGACCCATGATTCAACTCAAAACGAAGGAGGAGATCGCCCGGATGCGCCGGGCGGGCCGGATCGTCGCGGCCTGCCACCGCGAGATCGGCCGCCGGCTGCGGCCCGGCGTCACGACGCTCGAGATCGACCGCTTCGCGGAGGCGTTCATGCTCGGCCGCGGCGCGAGGCCCGCGCAGAAGGGCTACCGCAGCTACCGGTTCGCGACCTGCGCGTCCGTCAACGACGTGGTCTGCCACGGCTTGCCGACGGACGTCCCGCTGCGCGACGGCGACATCGTCACATTCGACATGGTCGCGGAGCTGGACGGCTGGATGGCCGATTCCGCTTGGACGTACGCGGTCGGACGGGCGCGTCCGGAGATGACGCGCCTCATGCGCGCGGCGAAGCTGGCGCTGTACCGGGGCATCCGCCAAGCGACGGCGGGCGCCCGGCTCGGCGACATCGGCAGCGCCGTGCAGACCGTCGCCGAGCGGGGAGGCTACGCCATCGTGGAGGCGTTCATCGGCCACGGCATCGGCAAGCGGATGCACGAGGACCCGCAGGTGCTGCACACGGGCAAGGCCGGCACCGGCAAGAAGCTGCGGGAGGGCATGGTCATCACCATCGAGCCGATTCTCGTGACGGGCCGGCCGAACGTCGTCGTCGACGCGGACGGCTGGACGGCCCGCACGTTCGACGGCTCCCGCGGCGTGCAGTACGAGCATACGGTCGCGATCACGGCAGCCGGTCCGCTCATCTTGACGGAGTGACTCATTTCATCTTGCCGACGTTGTCGATCGTCATCCGGATGCGGCATTCCACGTCGACGTTCGGATAGCGCGCCTCCCAGTCCGTTTTGCGCCAGGCGGCGTAGCCCATATGATTGCGCACGTAGGTGCCGATGCCCGCGCCGTCGGCGCCTTTCGCCTGCATCCGCTTCATGACGCGATCCGCCTCCTCCGACAGATACGCCCCTGCCTTAGCCTCCAGCTGCTTCACGTTCTCCTGTCTGCCGAGGTCGAGTCCGCCCATGTATTCCAGCACCGAGCCGTGCAGCCCCGCGCTGATGATCACTTTCGTCGTGTTGCCCGTCCCGGTTACGCGGACGTCGCGCTTGCTGATGAGCGACGTAATGAAGACGTTTCCTCCTCCCTTCGGCAGCGTGAAGGCAAGTTCGCCCTGTCTGAAATTGCCGCGCAGAACGGCGAAGATCATCGCGTCCTTCGGCGGCAGCCGATCAACGTAGCGGTCGTGCTTGAACAAGGCGATGCCGTCGGTGACGATGTTCTCGCCCGACTGGCGCAGGAGGGGCGCGACGGGGTCGATGCCGTCGTCGAAGTAGTCGCGTACGAACTGATGGAGCGTGGACTTTGGGATGGAATGCATGCTGGCTTCCTTCTCGAGCATCCGTTCGATGTAGCGGTCCGTCCGCGGATGCTGGCTGTACCGCCGGTTCAGCAGCTCCTCGGCGTCTCCGTTCACAACGGCGATCTTCATGAGCGGCGAGATGGCCGGGTCGCGCACTTGCGTATCGAGGTGATGGCCGATGCCTGCCTGGACGAACGACTTGCCGAGCAGCGTGACGCGCAGCTGGCCGCTGACGAGCTGCAGACTGGTCTGCCTCGACAGCTCGATCCTCGCCAGCTTGCTGGTGCGGGCCGTCGTGCGGAGCACTTCCCGCTGCTCGCTGGATTCCGCGTCGAGGCGCGGGATGGCGACAGCGATTTTCAACTCGCCGTTCGGCATGAGGTCGTAGCTGGTCGTCTGGATGAAGCCGATGTTCTCCAGCACCCGCTGGTCGCCGCAGCCCCCAATCAGAACCGCGGCGGCGAGCGCGAGGAGCGCGGACCGGCGGCGGAGATTACGCACCGGCGGAAGCCTCCTTCTCTCGGCGGATCAGGAGCAGGACGATCAGGAAGAGCGGCAGGCCGAACGAGATGCCGATCTCGATCCGGCTGAACAGCGTCAGCCATTGATCGACGTTGCCGATCGTATCCGGAATCAGGCCGATCAGGAACGCCCCGGCGACGAGCGCCGCGCCCCGGTACTCGGGCTTGATCTTCGGGAGCAGCCTGCCGCTTGCTTCGTTCGACGCCCAGAAGTACATCGACGTGGTGGTCAGCATCGTGAACAACAGCAGGCCGTACAGCACGTTCTCGATCCTTTCGATGAAGGGGAACTTGATGAAGGCGAACATGTCGATTAGCGGGTACTGCATCTGCTGCAATTGATGGAGACCGAAGAAGCCGAGCACGAGGAAGCAGATGTACGCGTAGCTGAGCAGGACGAGCACGTTCGCCCATATCGCCAGCTTGACCGGCTTCGCGGAACGGTCGACCTGTCCGAACAGCAGGAGGACGAGCTCGTAGCCGAGGAACGCGGTATAGATGTCGACGATGCCCGAGGGCTGGTAATTTCCGCCCTGCAGCAGAAACGGCGTCAATCGGGACCAGTTGAAATTGTTGAAGAACGTGCACGATAACGGATACATCCAGACCGTCAAGTAGAAAAAGACCGTACTCGCCTTGGCGATCGTATAGACGCCTTTCGTGAACAGCATGAACCCGAGCACGTCGATGACGAGCTTGAACCAGATCGAATTGGTCGTGGGGAAGGCGATCATTTGGAAGATCAGCACGTATTCCATGATGACGAGGCAGGCCAGCATGCTCCATACCGAGATGAATAGGAGATAGAGCGGCGCGAGCAGCGGCTTGGGCAGCCGCCGTTCCATGATGTCGAAGATCGACTGCCCCCGTCCCATGCGGTGAACGAGACCGATCAGCAGCAGGTTGACCGTGACGACGGTGGCATAGGCAGGCAGCGCCAGCCAGCCGTTGTAGCCGAACGTGACCGCGAGCAATTGGCCGAGGGACAGGACGGCGACACCCGTCTGCGTCATGTAAATCAGGACCAGCGTGTGAAAGGAGGCTAGTTTCTCCTTGACGGCCATCAATGCGAAAACGCCTCCTACTTTTTCATTCTGACGTGCACCGGATTCGCAGGTTTCGCTTGCGACGGCCGTTTCTTCAACAGCTTGAAGGGCGCGCGGACGAAGACGTCCAGCCAGTCGGTCGGCTTATGCGGCGCGATCGGCGTCATGTACGAGGTATTCAGGCTCGTCAGATAGCTTAAATGAATGATGAGATACGCAATGCCGATCGTGATGCCGAGATTGCCCCAGATGCCGGCCAGGATGATCAGGCCGAAGCGAATCAGGCGGAGGGACGCGCTCATGATGTAGCTCGGCATGACGAACGAAGCTATCGCGGAGGACGCGACGACGATGATCAGGATGTTGCTCGTGAAGCCGGCCTGAACGGCGGCTTGGCCGATGACGATACCGCCGACGATGCCGATCGTTTGGCCGATCTTGGTCGGCAGCCGGGCGCCTGCTTCGCGGAGAAATTCGATGACCGCTTCCATGAACAGCGACTCGAATACCGGCGGGAACGGCACGCGGCTGCGCGACTCCGACAGGGTCAGCAGCATGTTTTGCGGGATCATCTCGTAGTGGAACGTCGTCACGGATACATAGAAGCAGGTGAACAAAATAGTGATAACGAACGACACGAACCGCAAGATCCGCGTAGCCGTGCCGAGCGACCAGCGCTGGTAATAATCGTCGGAGGACGTGAAAAATTCAAAGAACGACGTCGGCGCGCTGAAAGCGTACGGGCTGCCGTCCATGATGCCGACGATCCGGCCCGCGACGAGCTTGGAAGCGATCGCGTCGGGGCGTTCCGTCGTGAAAAACTGCGGAAAGAGGGATACCGGCCTGTCGTCGATTAGCTGAACGAGCATGTTCGTGTCGTGCACGGCGTCGATCTCGATCGCTTGGATGCGGCGCTTCAGCTCGGCCACGTTGTCCGCATTGGCGATATCGGCGACGTAGAGCAGGTAGACGTCCGTTTTCGTGATTTCCCCGACGCGGAAGCGCAGGCACTTCAAATGGGAGCTGCGCACGCGCCGGCGAATGAGGGCGAGCGTCTCCCAGGCGGGCTCCGAAAACGCCTCATGCGGCCCAGTGATCGTCGTCTCGGTCTCCGATTGGCTGATCTGCCGGCCCTTCGGGCTGTACAGATCGACGATGTAGACGTCGCTCTGATGGAAGAGTGCGATGCTCCCGCTCAGGATATCTTCAACGATCTGCTTGTTCTCGCGCTTCCGCTCGAAAGACAGTCGGCCGAGCACATCCAGCAGCTTGCCTTCGGGCGCCGACAGGAGCGGAGAGAGAACCTCGCGGTCCAGCTTCTGGCTGTCGATCATGTGGCTGAAGAACAATAGATCGATGTTCAGCCGCGCGAAGGTCAAACGCTTGAAGTCCGCGCAGTCGTCGAACTGCTGCGCGATATGGGACAGTTGTGGCCGGTCCTGCCGTTGCTCCTGCTGCTCCATATTCCCACCTGCACTGTTCGATATCGGTATGGTTTCAGCGTTTCCTTCGACTGGCAATTTATACGGAATTCTCCGGAAACGGGCGGTCGGACGGAGAAGCGGCAAAGGACCGCATTTCGCGCGGTTGTTTCGTTGTATCGCCTTCGTTTCATCGTGCAGGGCACGTGGCCTTCGCCGTGAATTCGGCCGGGCGGTACATATTTTTGGAAGATGCGGCCATACTAGCCAAAACAAGAGGAGGTTTTTGCCAAATGTGCCAAGCTATCTCCATCGCGGCCGCGTCTTCCGAGCTGACCGAGCGATTCGCGCTCGACAACGTGCTGTTCCACACCGCCGGCCGGTATGAAATTTTTCCGACGGAGTCGATATCGGCGATTATTCACCATAAGAACGAACGGGTGTTGGACGAATTCCGCTGGGGCATGGTCCCGTATTGGGCGAAGGATTCCGTGCGCATGGACAGCCTGAAGCTGTTCGACAAGCCCATCTACGAGCGGATCGCGGCCAAGCAGCGCTGCATTATTCCGTGCACCGGCTTTTACGTGGAGCGGACCGAAGGCAAGGTGACGGAGCGCTTCAAAATCACAATGCGCAGCGGCACGTTCGCTATCGCCGGCCTGTACGACGTCTTCCGCCAAGCGTCGGGCGACGAGATGCGCACCTGCACGATGCTCATGACCAAGTCGAACGGCCTCATCGCTCCGTTTCAGCCGCAAATGCCCGCCATCCTGGAGCCGGAGGACATCGACGATTGGCTGACCCGCGGCGCCCGTTCGCCGTTCGAGCTGAAGAACATGCTCCGCATGATGGAATCCGTGCGCATGCTCGCGATCCCGCTCACGCCGACCGGCGAAGCGGACCTCGAATTCGAAGCGCCGCGGACGGAAACGGTGTAGCATTAGGGGTAGCGTAAGGGATGGAAACGGTGTAGCGTATGGGACAGATGAGAGCCTCCGGGCCGCTTGATCGCGGTTTTGGAGGCTTTTTCGTGTGCGCTCTGGGCGGAGCTGGGGATGGCGGGGCGGAGGCGCACGGGGGCGGGACGCAGGATGGCGCTGGATGGCGGAGGCGAGGAGCGGCGCCCAGGACAGGCAGAGCTGGGGGCGGAGGGCGCCAGGGATGGCGGGGCGGCGGCGCACGGGGGCGGGGCGGAGGATGATGGCGCAGGATGGCGGAGGCGAGGAGCGGCGCCCAGGACAGGCGGAGCTGGGGGCGGCGGTGCCAGGGATAGCGGGAGCCAGGGACGGCCGGAGCCTAGGGTGGCGGGAGCCGGCAGCGGCGGAACTGGGGACAGTCAGGCCGAGGTTGACGATGGGAGCCGGGATGGGGGGCGCCTCGAGCGATCCCACCCTCGGACAGTGAGCCCCGCCAGTACGCGTGCCTGTCGGCACCTCGCTCCGCGGACCTTTCGCCCTGTTGAGTCAACCCCGCCAGCGTACCGCCTGGCCGCCCTCCCGCCCCTTCGGCGGCTCATTCCACCATCGTTTCACCTGGATTGCTGATGCTTTGCGGACAGGAGATCCGCTATTTCGGCGTTTCGGCGGGTTTTTCGCGTTTGGCGGCCACAGGAGCGCTTATTGGCTCCGAAAAGCTGGTTGAAGTGGGCGAATACGACGAATAGCGGCACGTGTGGCCGCTCAATTGGCTAGGAGGCCGAAATTGGCGGAATAGCGGTTCCTGTGTCCGCGAAATTAGCGGAATTTCGTGCGCTTAAGCTGGGGGAACATCCGGATGGCGGAGTTACTCGGAGCGACGCGCAGGACGGCTCGCCGGAGTCACCCAGCGATTCTTCCGGCCCGGCTCGCCGGAGCGTCCGGCTGGTGGAGACACCGGCGATTCGTCATAGCCCGGCTCGTCGGAGCGGGGCCGCCCGGCGATTCGCTCTGGCGCGGCGCCGTCTCGCCGGCGGCTCCGGTTGACGGAGTCACTCGGGAGCGACGCTCTGGCCGTCTCGCCGGAGCGTCCGGATGGCGGAGTCACCCGGGAGCGCCGCCCTCTCGCCGGCCGCCGGCGCCGCCCGGCCCAACGCACCGGCCCGGATCGGCCACCGGAGCGGCCCTGCCGCGCCCCTCACTCCAGCCGCGCCGGCACCGCGCCTTACATCCCACGGCGCCGCCCCCACTCCAGCCGCCCCCACTCCAGCCGCCCCCTCCGCGCCCCTCCCGCGCCCTCACTCCAGCCGCTCCCGCTCCGCGATCGCGTCCGAGGGAAGCTTGCCCGTGATGCGCTTGAAGATCCGGTTAAAGTACGACGGGTCGCTGTAACCGAGATGATCGGAGATGTCCTGCACGTTCAGCCGCGAGTGCTGCAGCAGGTAGAGCGCCGTCTTCATTCGCCGCCGGTGGACGTAGTCGCTGATTGTCATGCCCGTCACCTTGCGGAACAGCGAGGCGGCGTAATTGGGGCTGACGCCGATGCAGGCGCCGAGCTCGTTTTTCGTGATTTTGCCGCGGTAATGGTCGTCGACGTAGCGCTTCATGACCTCGATGTGGTGGATGGACGAGGGCGCCTTCTCGCCTTCGTCGACCTCCCGGCTGACCGTGACCATCAGCTCCGTCAGCAGCGCCGCGCACATGATGGAGAAATACCGGTCCCGCGCCGTCCACTGTTCGACGATGTAGAGCAGCTTCTCGAGCAGCAGCTCGGGCATGTGCGTCACCCAGCGCAAGGGCGCGCGGCGCGCGAGGATCGGCAGCAGCCGCACCGTTGCGGCGTCGGCCGGGCTGAAGCGCACGACGACGCTTTCGCGGATCGTGCCCGCGCCGCGCAGCTCGGCGGCGGGCAGGCCGGAGGGGATGAGCAGCAGGTCGTTTTTGCGGCAGGCGATCGTTTGGCCGGCGATCCGGTAAGACGTCTGTCCGAACCGGACCCACACCAGCGTGAAGCTGTCGCTGCCGAGGGGCTGCTGATCGCGCTGCAGAATGCCCCGCTCCTGGCGAATGTCGAAAATGTCGAACATGGCAAATTTCACCGTCCGTCTTCATCATACTATAGTACAAATACTGTACTATAATACATCGCGCTCGCGCAATTGTTCCTCTACAATGAAAACAGGAATGAAAAAGATCGAGGAGTGAGCGTAAATGAAAAAGACAGCGATCGTTTGTACCCTAGGACCCGCGTGCTTGACGCCGGAAATGTTGGAGAATATGCTGCTTGCCGGCATGAATATAGCAAGGCTGAATCTGGCGCACGGGGAGCTGGACGACCATATGCAGCGCATCGAGATGGTGCGCGCGGCCGCGAAGAAGACGAACCTGCCCGTCTCCATCATGCTGGATATCAAAGGACCGGAGATCCGCACGGGGCTGCTGCAGGAGCCGTCCTACCTGCTGCAGGCCGGCGAATTCCTCACGCTGACGACGGAGCAGATCCAAGGCACGGAGAAACGGATCTCGGTCTCCTACGACCTCGCGCAGGACGTGAAGGTCGGCTCGCGCATCATGATCGACGACGGCCTGATCGAACTGCAGGTTGTCCGCATCGAAGGCTCCGACGTCGTCTGCCTCATTCAGAACGGCGGCATCATCAAGTCGCGCAAGGGCGTCAACCTGCCGGGCATCCGCACGAGCCTGCCGGGCGTGACGGAGCGCGATAAGCTGCACATCGCCTTCGGCATCGAGAACGGCGTCGACATGATCGCGATGTCGTTCGTCCGCCGCGCCGAGGACGTGCGCGAAGTGAAGGCGATGCTGGCCGAGAAGGGCGCGAGCCACATCCAGGTCATGTCGAAGATCGAGAACCAGGAGGGCCTCGACGAGCTGGAAGCGATCGTGGAAGCCTCCGACAGCATCATGGTCGCCCGCGGCGACCTCGGCGTCGAGATTCCGATCGAGGATGTGCCGCTGGCGCAGAAGAAAATGATCGAGGTCTGCAACCGCGCCGGCAAGTTCGTCGTCACGGCGACGCAAATGCTGGAATCGATGCAGAACAACCCGCGTCCGACCCGCGCTGAAGCGTGTGACGTGGCGAACGCGGTATGGGACGGCTCCGACGCGGTCATGCTCTCGGGCGAGACGGCGGCGGGCAAATATCCGCTCGAGGCGGTCCGCACGATGGCGGCGATCGCGGTTCGCGCCGAGCAGGCGCGGGACCAGCTTGCCAAGAAAGATTTGATCGGCGCGTAGGCTTCGTTTAAAGTGAATAAAGAAGGCAAGCGTTGCGCCGCCCTTTGGGGCGGCGTTTGGCGTATCTATTAACGTTAGGCGGGAGCAATCATGCACGTATTGACGGTTGATTATATTTCGAAGACTTACGGCGAGAAGGTGCTGTTCCAAGACGTGTCGTTCGGCGTGGAGACGGGCGATAAGATCGGCATCATCGGCGTCAACGGCACCGGCAAATCGACGTTTTTGCAGGTGGTCGCGGGACTGGAGCCGCCCGATTCGGGCACGATTCTGACGGCCGGCGGCGCGACGGTGCGGATGCTGGCGCAGGATCCGAAGTTCGACCCCGAGGAGACGGTGCTGGACCATGTGCTCGGCGGCGATTCCGCGCCGATGCAGGCGGTCCGCGCGTACACGGAAGCGCTGCGGGCGCTGGAGCTGAAGCCCGGCGACGAGGCGCTGCAGGAGCAGCTCGTCCGCGCCAACCAGCGGATGAACGAGCTGGACGCCTGGGGCATCGAGAGCGATGCGAAAATCGCGCTCTCGAAGCTCGGCATCCAGCACTACGACGCAAAGCTCGGCGTGCTGTCCGGCGGGCAGCGCAAGCGCGTCGCGATGGCGGCGGCGCTCATCCAGCCGGCCGACGTGCTGCTGCTGGACGAGCCGACCAACCACATCGACAACGAATCCGTCGCCTGGCTGGAAGGCATGCTGCAGAAGCGCAGGGGCGCGCTGCTCATGATCACGCACGACCGGTACTTCCTGGACCGCGTCAGCAACCGGACGCTCGAGCTCGACAAGGGCCGCGCGTACTTCTACACGGCGAACTACAGCCGTTTCCTCGAGCTCAAGCTGGACCGCGAGGAGCGGGAGGCCGCGTCGGAGGCGAAGCGCCAGAACCTGCTGCGCAATGAGCTGGCGTGGATGCGCCGCGGCGCGCAGGCGCGCTCGACGAAGCAGCAGGCGCGCATCCAGCGCTTCGAAGCGCTGAGCGCGCAAGGGCCGGAGAAGGCGGCCGGCAAGCTGGAGATGTCCGTCGCGTCCTCGCGGCTCGGCAAGAAAATTCTCGAGATCGAGGGACTGCGCAAATCGTTCGAGGGCCGCGCCGTGATCGACGGCTTCAGCTACATCGCGGTGCCGGAGGACCGCGTCGGCATCGTAGGGCGCAACGGCCTCGGCAAGTCGACGCTGCTGAAGCTGATCGCGGGCAAGCTGGAGCCGGACGCGGGCACCGTCACGCTCGGGCCGACGGTGAAGCTCGGCGTCTTCTCGCAGGAGCGCGAGGAGATGGACGAGTCGCTGCGGGTCATCGATTACATCCGCGAAAGCGCGGAGCAGGTGACGACGGCCGACGGCACGACGATCACGGCTGGCCAAATGCTGGAGCGGTTCCTCTTCCCGCCGGCGCAGCAGTGGACGCCGATCGCGAAGCTGTCCGGCGGCGAGAAGCGGCGGCTGCAGCTGCTTCGCGTGCTGATGGAGGCGCCGAACGTGCTGCTGCTGGACGAGCCTACCAATGACCTCGACATCCTGACGTTGACGGTGCTCGAGGATTATTTAGACGACTTCCCGGGCGTCGTCTTCACGGTGTCCCACGACCGGTACTTCCTGGACCGGACGGCGGAGCGGATCTTCGCCTTCGAAGGGAACGGCATCATCGAGCAGCATGTCGGCAATTTCTCGGATTATCAGGCGTACGCGGCCGCGCACGGCGCGCGCGCCGCGGACGCCGCCGAGCGCAGGGCGGAGAGTGAAACGCCGAAGCGGCCGGCGGCCGAGCCGGAGCAGGAGCCGGCCAAGCCGACGAAGATGTCGTACAAGGAGCAGAAGGAGTTCGAGACGATCGACGCGGACATCGAACGGGCGGAGGACGCGCTGCGGCAGGTGCAGGCGGATATGGAGGCGGCCGGCAGCGATTCCATGCGGCTGCAGGAGCTGATGACCGCTCAGACGGAGGTGGAGGCGAGGCTCGAGACGCTGATGGAACGCTGGACGTACCTGAACGAGCTGGCCGAGCAGATCGCGGCGAACAAGAAGAAGTAAGCGGCTAGCTCCGTACGGGCGACGGCCGGCTGGCCAGCCAGCAAGGACAGACCGGAACCGGATAAGCGTGTTGAACTGCACCCCGATTGTCAGACGCCCTCTAACAATCGGAGGTGCAGTTTTTTATAGCGCGATCGCGTTCTGCCCGGGAACTTGCCGGGGCTAAGCGCAGCATCCGGAGGGAGGCGTTGACCCCGTGCGCCAGCCGATCCGCAGCGCCTCCTTGAATCGCCTCGGACTGTGGAGCGCATTCGAATCATAATGGTATACTGAACGCAACGTAGGGGGGGAATAGCCGAAATTTTCGCGATCGCAGCCTCCGTGCCCCGCATAACCGCCTCGTCCGGGAAAGGAAGGGACCTCATGAGCATGCTGCAATTCACGGTGCCGCCGCTGCCGCATTACATGCTGGGCGGGACAGCGCAATACGGGCCGGGCGAACGGCACGTCAGCCGCCGCAACGTCGGGGTGTTCGGCCTGCTGTTCGTCCGCGAGGGCTGCCTGTCTATGGCAGAGGAGGACCGGGAATTCGAGGTCGACGAAGGCTGCGCGCTGATTCTGCGTCCGGACCGGCATCACTGCGGGACCAAGGGCTGCGCCGAGCCGACGTCGTGTTACTGGCTGCATTTTCGGACGACGGGAAGCTGGGCCGCCGCGGACGACGCGGACGACGAGCCGCCCCGGCACGGAGAGGAAGCCGATGGCGAGAAACGCGCACCGGCGCTATGGACGTACGACACGCACGCCTTCCGGATCCGCGTCCCCCAATTCGTCCGGCTGTCCCAGCCCGAAATAGCCGAGGAGCTGTGCGGGCAGCTGGTCCAGCTGAACCAGAGCATCCATTCCGGCAGCGCGAAGTGGAGCCAGCAATCGGTGTTCCAGGAGCTGCTGCGGCAGCTGTCCGCGTCCGCGGCCGAGGACGAGGCGACGCCCGCCGCGGCGTGCGCGGACCAGGCGGCCGCCTACCTGCGCAAGCATTACCGGGAGCCGTTGACGGCGCAGGAGCTCGGCGAACGGCTCAATTTCCACCCCGTGTACATCGCCCGCTGCATGCATCGCTACTACGGCTGCCCGCCGATGGAATACCTGCTCCGCTGCCGCATCGAGCAGGCGAAGCTGCTGCTGCTGCACACCGACCGCCCCGTCGCCCGCATTGCGGAGGAAGTCGGGTTCAATCAGGCAGCCTACTTCACTTCCTGCTTCACCCGGGCGGAGGGGCTGTCCCCGCGCAAGTTCCGGCAGCGGTTCGCGTACGGCTGACGCCGGATGGGAACGCCCAAAAGACCGACGCTCGCGGGATGTACCGCGAATGACGGTCTTCGAGGAGTCGGAATGCCGGTCCGGCTGCCGGCTTGCCCGGCTCCTTAGCGTCCGTTGAACGCTTTAAGCATCCAAATGTGCTTCTCGAGCGATTTGTGGATGGCGAGCAGCAGGTCGCCCGTCGTATCGTCGCCCGCTTCGGCCGACACTTCCATGCCTTCCTTCAGCTCGGCTGCCACCTTTGTGAAGTCCTCGATGAGGATGTCCACCATCTCGGAAGCGGATTCGCTGCTCGAGGCTTCCTTCACCGTCGAATGCTCCAGATACTCGGTCATCGTGGCGAGCGGCTGACCGCCGATCGCGAGCAGGCGCTCCGCGATGTCGTCGACGTGCAGCGTTGCTTCCTCGTACAGCTCCTGGAATTTCACGTGCAGCGTGAAGAACTGGTTGCCTTTGACGTACCAGTGGTAGTTGTGGAGCTTCACGTACAGGACGCTCCAGGTCGAGATTTGTTTGTTCAGGATCGTTTGCAGTTTTTTCGTCGGCATGTTCGGCATCTCCCTTTGTCATAGAATGCGCGTGTCGTGCGCTGCCCCGGCGCTGCGCGCTGTCAGCCCTCCGGCGTTCCGTGCGGTCCCCGCGGCCCCGGCAGGATACCCAATTATTGTGCCGTATCGCCCGGCGAAATAATCGCGGCGGGCGAATCGCGGGAGCGGCCGCGCTCTTCTCTTCTTAACCGCGGTCCTTCGATGCTGAAACTCAAATAATAATAATTTCTAAATTAAAATTATTATAAATAAGCTCGTTTGTCAATACCCGCTGCCATGATCCCGTGCGGATTCCGCGCGCGGCGCGATGCGCTAGCGGCGGCGCAGCCGGGATGAACGGTATAAATCCGGCCGATCTGGCAACACAAGAAGAGAGGAGAACGATACTAATGGCACATACACGCGTACGAAAAGCAATCATACCGGCCGGGGGACTGGGCACGCGCTTCCTGCCGGCCACGAAGGCGCAGCCGAAGGAAATGCTGCCGCTCATCGACAAGCCCGCCATTCAATACATCGTCGAGGAAGCGGTCGCCTCCGGCATCGAAAGCATCATGATCGTCAGCGGCCGCAATAAGCGGGCGATCGAGGACCATTTCGACAAATCGTTCGAGCTCGAGGCGGAGCTCGAAGCAAGCGGCAAGGCGGAGATGCTGGAGCTCGTCCGCGGGATCTCGCATCTCGCGGAAATCGTCTACATCCGGCAGGGCGCGCCGCTCGGGCTCGGCCACGCCGTGCTCTGCGCGCGGCGGTTCGTCGGCGACGAGCCGTTCGCGGTGCTGCTCGGGGACGATATTTTGCAGTCCAGCCGGCCTTGCCTGGCCGAGATGATCGATCTGTACGAGGAGCGGGCGTCCTCGGTCGTGGCCGTTATGGATGTGCCGTGGGACCAGACGCATAAGTACGGCATCGTCGACCTCGCGGAGGCCGGCGGCGGCCGGCTGAAGGGGCTCGTGGAGAAGCCTGCGCCGGCCGAAGCGCCGTCCAATCTGGCGATCGTCGGCCGTTACGTGCTGGAGCCCGGCATTTTCGAGCTGCTGGAGCACGCCAAGCCCGGCAAGGGCGGCGAGATTCAATTGACGGACAGCCTGCAGCGGCTGAACCAGACGAACCCGATGACCGCGTTCCGGTTCGAAGGCCAGCGCTACGACGTGGGCGACAAGCTCGGCTTCGTCCAGGCGACGATCGATTTGGCGCTGCGCCGG
This sequence comes from Paenibacillus sp. GCM10023250, assembly GCF_042653205.1. Classification (NCBI taxonomy): domain Bacteria; kingdom Bacillati; phylum Bacillota; class Bacilli; order Caryophanales; family Paenibacillaceae; genus Paenibacillus; species Paenibacillus sp. GCM10023250. The sequence continues at coordinate 62,744 of NZ_JBHSHY010000018.1, forward strand.
AGCGATCTGGCGGACGACGTGCGCCGCTATATGATCGAACGGCTGCAGCAAGACTAGCGCCGGCGGTCCGGAAGCGCCCCTTCGGCGCGTCCCCGCCGGCAGAAGGCGAGGATGACGTTGAGGATGAATCGAAAACAGATGCGCAACCGGACCGTGCTGCTGTCGGCATCGCTGTTGGCCGGCATGGCGATCGGGCTGTGGATGAACGAACGGATGCCGGAGCGGCAGGAGCTGCCGGCGGCCGCGAAGGCAGCGGACGAGCCGGCCGGCGCTTCGCAGACGGCGGGCGCGGACGCGGCGGACATGCGGCACGGGCATGGGCATGACGATGCGGCGGATGATGCCGCCAGCGGCGCCACGGACATGTCCGGCATGGCGGCCAGCGCGGATACCGCGGCTTGGGCGTGGCCGGATGGCGCGCCGCAAGCCGGACAGGCCAGCACGCTGCGCGTGACGATCACGGACGCCGCGGGCAAGCCGGACGCCGGGCTGCGGGTCAACCACGAGAAGAAGCTGCACGTGATCGTCGTCAGCCAAGGGCTGTCGACGTTCCTGCATTTGCATCCCGCGGAGACAGCGGAGCCCGGCGTGTTCGAAGGGGCCGTGACGTTCCCTTCGGCCGGCCGGTATAAGCTCATCGCCGATTTCACGTCGGCGGATGGGACGCAGCAATGGCGGAGCGCCTGGGTGCGGGCCGAAGGCGGCGGCGGAGCCCGCCTCGAGGAGCCGGCGCTGGCCGTGGACAAGCGGCTCGAGCGAACCGCGGACGGCGTGGCCGTCAAGCTGTCGTTCGACCGCGAGCCGAAGGCGGGCGAGGCCGTGAAGCTTGCCTTCTCGTTCGCGGACGCCGCGAGCGGCGAGCCGGTCCGCGACCTGCAGCCGTACCTCGGCGCCGCCGGGCACGTGGTCATTCTCGGTGCCGGTGCGGACGACTATCTGCATACGCACGCGATGAGCGCGGCCGGCGGGCCGGTCGCGGAGTTTCACGCGACGTTTCCGAAGCCGGGCCTCTATAAGCTGTGGGGGCAGTTTCAGCGGAACGGCCGCGTCCTGACGGTGCCGTTCGTCGTCGAAGCCGCCTAGCGAGGCGGCGGAGTATCGGCCGGCACGCTGCCGGCAATCCAGAAAAAAGCCGTTCGCGAAAACGATTGCGTTTCCGCGAACGGCTTTTTCTTATGCGCGCGAACCGCGGCGCCAGGCCCGGTACGCGCGCATCGCCGTCGCGGCGGCGAGCCAGAACATGGCGACGGCGATGACGGGATGCAGCGCGGACACGTACGGGGCGTCCGCGCCGATGTGCGCCGTCATATACTGGAGCATGACGAGCACGAATAGCGCGAGCGAGTACCAACGGACGGCTCCGCCGACGCGGCCGAAGAACGTAAGGATGAACGCGGCGGCCGGGACGAATTCGAAGACGTGCACGAACGATGTATGGTCCTTCCAATGCGCGGCGTCGACCAGGACGGCCATGCCGGCCAGATACGTCTGCGCGGCGACGCAGAGGGCGAACAGCACGGCGAGCAGGAACACGGCGAGCCGGACGTAGCGGTTGCCTTCGGACATGCGGGCTTCCTCCTTCGGGGCGGGAAATGGCGATGCGTTGCTTTTATAGAATGGGCAGGACTTCGCTTCTATTGTAAGGTGCTCACGCGCGCGCCGTATATTGCCCTTAGGTCTAGTTTTGCATGCGTTCCGCCTCAGAATCCTTCCGTCCGCTTCGCGGCAACAGGTACGTACAAGCACGCGGATATGCTATACTAGTCCATACAAGTGAAGATCTGCAAGCAGAATGAACGAGGTGCCGCGTGAAGGAACAGCAAACGCCGAAATACCGGCAATTGAAAGAAGAAATCGTCTCGTGGATCGCGACGGCGCAATTCAAGCCGCACGACAAGCTCCCGTCGGAAAACGAGATCGCCGCCCGCTTCGGCTTCAGCCGGCAGACGGTGCGCCAGGCGCTCGGCGACCTGGAGGCGGAAGGGTGGCTCTACCGCGCCCAGGGGAAAGGGACGTTCGTGGCCGAGGCGGAGCTCGGGCAAGGGCGGCCGGAAGCGCAGCGGAAGCTGACGATCGGCATGATGACGACGCATATCTCGGACTATATCTTCCCGACGATCGTCCGCGGCGTGGAATCCGCGCTGCGCGCGCACGGGGCGCGGCTCCTGCTCGCGAGCACGGACAACGAGAAGGAGCGCGAGCGGGAAAGCCTGGAATCGATGCTGCTGCAGCAGCAGCTCGGCGGGCTGATCGTCGAACCGACGAAGAGTGCGGAGGGCAACCCGAACCTGGATTATTACTTGGCGCTGGAGGCGCGGCGGATTCCGTACGTCATGCTGAACGAGCGCTACAGCGACCTCGACGCTCCGTGCCTGAAGGTCGACGACGAGCTCGGCGGGTACCGGGCGGCGGAGCATCTGGCGAAGCTCGGCCATCGGCGGATCGCCGGTTTTTTTAAGACGGACGACTTCCAGGGCGTCTACCGGATGCGCGGCTTCATGCGCTGCCTGCGGGAGCGGAAGCTGGCGCTGCAGCCGGACTTCCTCGTCCGGTACGCGACCGAGGAGAAGGACGCCAAGCCGGCCGAGGCGCTTGCGGAGCTGCTGCGGCGGCCGGCGGACGCGCGGCCGACGGCGATCGTCTGCTACAACGACGAGCTGGCCGTCCGCCTGCTGGACATCGTGCGGCTGAGCGGCTTGTCCGTACCGGCCGACCTGTCGATGGTCGGCTTCGACGACGCCAGCCTGGCGACGGCGACGGAGGTGAAGCTGACGACGCTGGAGCATCCCAAGACGCGGATGGGCGAGGACGCCGTGGCGCTGCTCATGCGATGCATGAGCGGGCAAGCCGAGGCTGGCGAGGCGGGCGACGTCGTGTACGATCCGAAGCTGATCGTCCGCCAATCGACGGGCCCGGCGCCGGAGACGGAGGCGAAATAAAGCAGTCGACACACTTGTACGTACAAGTTATAATGAAGACGATAAAAGCAGCGGCGAGTCAGCGCGGGGCTGGCGCGGGCGAAATCGCGTTCAGCGGTGCCGAACGTCCGCCTTGCAGCCGCGGGGAGGAGAATGGACAAATGCTGGAATCGTTGAAGCAAGCCGTGTGGGAAGCGAACATGGAGCTGCCGCGGCACGGGCTCGTCACGTTCACGTGGGGCAACGTCAGCGCCATCGACCGCGCCAGCGGGCTGGTGGCCATCAAGCCGAGCGGGGTGCCGTACGCGGAGCTGCGCCCGGAGCACATCGTCATCGTCGATCTGCAGGGGAATCCGGTCGATGGCGGCCTGCGCCCGTCGTCCGATACGCCGACGCACGCCGCCTTGTACCGGGCGTTCGAGGGCATCGGCGGCATCGTGCACACGCATTCGCCCTGGGCGACGAGCTGGGCGCAGGCCGGACGCGGGATCCCGGCGCTCGGCACGACGCACGGCGATTATTTTCACGGGGAAATCCCGTGCACGCGCCCGATGACGGAAGCGGAGATCCTCGGCGCGTACGAGCTCGAGACGGGCAATGTGATCGTCGAGACGTTCCGCGAGCGCGGCATCGACCCGAACCGCGTGCCCGCCGCCCTCGTGTACAGCCACGCGCCGTTCTGCTGGGGCAAGGACGCGCATAGCGCGGTCCATAACGCCGTCGTCGTCGAAGAGGTGGCCAAGATGGCGCTGCATACGTTCCAGCTGAATCCGGAGGCCGGGCCGATGGACCGGCAGCTGCTGGACCGCCACTACTTGCGCAAGCATGGTGCAAACGCTTACTACGGCCAGTCGCAGGGCTGAGCGCGAAGCTGGCGCGACTTTGCAACGCATCGCAGCGCGCTAATACGTAACGCCTTTATACGTAACGCACTTATACGCAGCACGCATACCGAACGCATTCCTAACCCGGAAGGAGCCTTCTTAAGATGACGCAAAAATACGCAATCGGCGTGGACTACGGCACGGAATCCGGCCGCGCGGTGCTCGTGCGCCTGGCCGACGGCGCGGAGATCGCCGAGCACGTCACCCCCTACCGCCATAACGTGATCGACGAGCGCCTGCCCGGCACCGGCCTCAAGCTGGAGCACGATTGGGCGCTGCAGCATCCGCGGGACTATATCGAGGTGCTGGAACAGTCCGTCCCGGCGGTCGTGCGCGAGTCCGGCATCGATCCGTCCGAGATCATCGGCCTCGGCATCGACTTCACGGCCTGCACGATGCTGCCGGTCGACGAGGCGGGACAACCGCTCTGCTTCGAAGAGGCGTACGCCGCCAACCCGCACAGCTGGGTGAAGCTGTGGAAGCATCACGCGGCGCAGGACGAGGCGGACCGCATCAACGAGATCGCGGCAGCCCGCGGCGAAGCGTTCCTTCCCCGTTACGGCGGCAAGATTTCGTCCGAGTGGATGCTGGCGAAAGCGTGGCAGATTCTGAACGAGGCGCCGGACATCTACGAACGGGCGGATCAGTTCGTGGAAGCGGCGGACTGGGTCGTCGCCCAAATGACGGGCCGCATCGTGCGCAACAGCTGTACCGCGGGCTACAAGGCGATCTGGCATAAACGGGACGGCTATCCGGGCCGCGAATTTCTGAAAGCGCTTGATCCGCGGCTCGAGACGCTCGCCGAGACGAAGCTGCGCGGCGACGTGATGCCGCTCGGCACGAAGGCTGGCGAGCTGACCGCCGGCATGGCCGCGCGCATGGGGCTTGCCGCGGGCACCGCGATCGCCGTCGGCAATGTCGACGCGCACGCGGCCGTGCCGGCCGTCGGCGTCGTGACGCCGGGCAAGCTCGTCATGGCGATGGGCACGTCGATCTGCCACATGCTGCTCGGCGAGGAGGAGAAGCAGGTCGAGGGCATGTGCGGCGTCGTCGAGGACGGCATCATTCCAGGCTACTACGGCTACGAAGCGGGCCAATCCGCGGTCGGCGACATTTTCGCCTGGTACGTGGACGAAGCGGTGCCGGCCTACGTCGCCGAGGCGTCGACAGCCGAGGGCATCGGCGTGCACGAGTGGCTCGAGCGGGAAGCGGCCAAGCTGAACGTCGGCGAATCCGGCCTGCTGGCGCTGGACTGGTGGAACGGTAATCGCTCCGTTCTCGTCGACACGAACCTGACGGGCGCGATCGTGGGCCTGACGCTGCTGTCGAAGCCGCAGGAGATCTACCGCGCCCTGCTCGAGGCGACGGCCTTCGGCACGCGCAAGATCGTCGACGCCTTCCAGGCGAACGGCGTGGACGTGGACGAGCTGTACGCCTGCGGCGGCCTGCCGCAGAAGAACCGCCTGCTCATGCAAATCTACGCGGACGTCACGAACCGCGAGATCAAGGTCGCGGCTTCGAAGCAGACGCCGGCGCTCGGCGCGGCGATGTTCGGCGCCGTGGCGGCCGGCGCGGCCAAGGGCGGGTACGACAGCGTCGTGGACGCCGCCGCCGCGATGGCCCGCGTCCGCGAGGAGACGTTCAAGCCGATCCCGGCGAACGTCGCGGCCTACGAGAAGCTGTACGCGGAGTACAATCGGCTGCACGATTACTTCGGCCGCGGCGCGAACGACGTCATGAAGCGGCTGAAGGCGATCAAGGAAGAAGCCGCGCGCCGATCGCCGGATGCGGTAGGATGATCGGCTAGAACCGGACTTCTCGCATTTTGCTGCACAGCGGGCAGCGGAGAAAGCGTACAATAGGTAGGAACATGCAATTGGAAGGTCGCAAGAGGAAACGCACATTTTGGCCCGATTCGGGCGATGCGGAGGCGGGTAACGGCGATGGAACCCCGGGAACGGTTTGTGGAAGCGGTCCGAGACGGAGAGGTCGAGGCGGCCGCGAGGCTGCTGGAGGAATATGAATCTTTACGAGAAGGCGTGAACGAGCCGTGGTTCTCGTTCGATGCGCCTGCCATCGTGGCGGCCGCGGCAATCGGCAGCCGCGCCATGGTCGATCTGCTGCTGGCGCACGGCGCCGATATCAACGCGAAGAGCGGCTGGTGGGCCGGCGGCTTCGGCGTGCTGCATCATGACCATCGCGAACTGTCGCGGTATTTGATCGAGCGCGGCGCCGAGGTCGATCCGCACGCGGCCGCGGCGCTCGGCATGCTGGACGCGCTGCGCGCGTTCGCGCGGGAAGATCCCGAATTCGCCAACCGGCGCGGACCCGACGGCCAAGTGCCGCTGCACTTCGCGTCGTCGAAGGCGGTCATCGATTTCCTGCTCGAGCACGGCGCCGACATCGACCGGCGCGACGTCGACCACGGCAGCACGCCCGCGCAGTGGGCGGCGAACGACGCCGAGAAGTGCGGCTACCTCGTCGCCCGCGGAGCGAAGCCGGACATCTTCATGGCGGTCATGCTCGGCGACGAGGCGCTGGTCGACCGGCTGCTGGCGGAGGATCCGGGCTGCATCGACGCCCGGATCGGCGAAGGCGAATTCACGTCCGGCGAGTCGGACGGCGGCCATATCTACGACTACGTCATCGGCCGAACGTTCACGCCGCTCTTCCTGGCCGCGCACCGCGGCCATGCGGGCATCGCGGCAAAGCTCGCGAGCCTGAGTCCGCTCGGGCAGCGGTTCCTGCTCGCCTGCGGCACGGCGGACGCGGAGCGCGCGCGGGCCATGCTTCGCGAGCATCCGGACCTGATCGCCTCGCTCTCGCCGCAAGAGCAAGGCCTGCTCGCGGACGCCGCGTGGGATCAACGGCTGGCGGCCGTCGGCCTCATGCTGGAGGCCGGCTTCCCGGTCGATGCCCGCAGCCAGGGCTTCACGGCGCTCCACCGGTCGGCGATGCGGGGGAACGCCGCCATGGCGCGGCTGCTGCTCGAGCACGGCGCGTCCCTGAGCGTGCCGAACGACTACGGCGGCAACGCGCTGTCCAGCTGCGCCTGGGGCTCCCTGCACATCCGCGATCCGCGCGGCGATTACGCCGAGGTCGCGTCGCTGCTGGCCGCGGCGGGCTCTCCGCTGCCGGCGGAGGCATCGGGCAGCGGCCCGGTCCGGGAGGTCCTGCTCCGCGCCGGCGTTCCCGGGACGGACTGACGGCCCGCCGCCAGTCTCGCCGCCGCCGCCCGGCCAAGCAAATATTAGTGCCATTCAGCCCGCCTCCGGCGGGCTGAATGCGTTTTCATGAACCCTCTCCGATGCTATAATAACGTCGATGGACGTCATAACCGGAGCCGGGGGAGACTCGCCCATGAACGTACTGCGCAAGCTGCCCATCCGCGGGCAAATGTATATGATCGCGCTGCTGACGATGGCCGTGTTCGTCGCGATCCTGCTGTTCAACTACAACCGCAGCGCCTCCTTCATCTCCAAAAACAACGAAGTGTACACGAACGATATATTCGGGCAGATGGAGCAGACGATTCTGTCCAACTACGACGTCGTCAAATGGCTGACGTACAACATCGCTTACAATAAATCGATCCAGGATTACCTGTTCGACGAGGACATGCTGTCCAAGGTGCAGCGGTATCCGACGATCAAGAACCTGTTCTTGAATCTCTCGACGGTGAAGCCGGGCATCTCGGACTTCGTCGTCGTCGGCAAGAACGGCGACTGGTTCTCGCTGCAGGGCTCGTCCGCCAGCGAGTTCGGCGATTTCATGCCGAAGAAGGCCGATTCCTACTTCTCCAAGGCGGAGGAATGCAAAAGCCCCGTCGGCGCTTCGAGCTACTGCTTCGCGGTCGGCACGAATATTTTCTCGAGCGACCTGAAGCGCGAATACACGAACGTCATCGGACGGATCATCCTGATCATCGACGTGTCGACGCTCACCGGGGGATACGACCTGAAGTCGCTGCAGCCGGGCACGGACCTCTACCTGCTCGACCGGACGGGCCGCATCTTCATGAGCAACGACCGCGGCATGATCGGCAAGCCGTTCGAGATGCCGCCGATGACGGGCAACAGCGGCGTCGTCCGGCTGAACGGCGAGCTGACGCATGTCCAGGTGGACGAGCTGCCGCAGATCGGCGGCCGGATCGTCCGGGTCATCCCCGACGACGTCTTCTTTCGGGACATCCGCAAGCTGCAGCGGGAGACGCTCCTGGCGCTGGCCGCGGGCATCCTGCTGCTGGCCGTGCCGTTCCTGCTCATCCTGAACAACATGATCTTCCCGATGCGCAAGCTGTACCAATACCTGCGCATCAGCGACAGCGGCGACCTCAACAAGCGGATCGACCTGCGCGGCTCGGCCGAGGCGGCCGTCATCGGCAACCGGTACAACCAGATGCTCTCGAGCATCCAGCATTTGACCCGGCAGCTGGTGGAGTCGAACGAACGGCTGTACCGGACGGAGATCGAGAAGAAGCAGGCCGAGTTCGATTTTTTGAAAAGCCAGGTCAATCCGCATTTCCTGTACAATACGCTTGACGCCATCCGCGGCATCGCCGCGGAGCGCGAGGTGCCGGAGATCCGGGACATGACGCGGTCGCTGTCGCGGATCTTCCGCTACAGCATCAAGGGGCACGACATCGTGCCGCTCGGGGAGGAGCTTCGGATCGTCGAAGCGTTCATGAACATCCAGACGATCCGCTTCTCGCACCGGTTCCGGTTCGCTTGCGCCGTGCCGGACGCGCTGCTCGCGGTGCCGGTGCCGAAGATGATCCTGCAGCCGATCGTCGAGAACGCCGTCTACCACGGGCTCGAGCCCCAGTACGAGCTGGGCACGCTGACGCTGACGGCGGCGGCGGAAGGCGGCGAAGCCGGCGGCGCGGCGGGAGCCCGCGGCCACGACGGCGGCGCGGTCCTGGTGCTGACCGTCCGCGACGACGGCGTCGGCATGGACGAGGCGCGGCTTGCGGACGTCCGCGAGCGGCTGAGGACGGCCGGCGGGCGCGGCGGGGAACCGGACGGCAGCCGGGGCATCGGGCTGGCGAACGTGCATCATCGGCTGCAGTTTCTTTACGGAAGCGATTACGGCCTCGCGATCGACGGCCGGCCAAGAGCGGGAACCGAAGTGACGCTCCGCATCCCCATCTCCGAAGGAAGGCGGTGATTCGCATGTATAAGGCCATGCTCGTGGACGACGAGCAGTGGGTCGTGGCCAATCTGCGCAGCGCGGTGGATTGGGCGCGGTTCGGCTTCGAGATCGTCGGCACGGAGACGCACAGCCCGACGGCGCGCGAACGGATCCGGGAGCTCCGTCCGGACGTGGTGATCGTCGATATCCGCATGCCGGAGATCAGCGGGCTCGAGCTGATCAAGCAGTGCCGGGAGTACCGGCCGGACATGCTGTTCATCGTGGTCAGCGGCTTCGCCGAGTTCTCGTACGTGCAGAAATGCTTGAATTTGGGCGCGATCGGCTACTGCCTGAAGCCCGTCGAGGAAGAGGAGCTCGCGCCGCTGCTTAAGAAAGCGAAGGACATCCTGGACGAACGGGCGGAGAAGGACGTGCCGTCCATGCTCGAATGCTTGCTGGAGGATTCGCCGGCGGGCCTGGAGCGATTCGCGCGGCTGCTGGCGCAGGCGGGCATCGAGCCCTCCCGGGGGATGCGCGTGGTCGCGGCCGTGAACCTCGAAGGCCCCGAGCCGCTGCCGCCGCACCGCCACGTCAAGCTGAGCGGGCGCGGCGGCAGGAGCCTGTATATCGCCCAGGAGGACGCGCGGGCGCCGCTGCTGGAGCATTTGCGCCGGTACGAAGGCAAGTTCGCGGGCATCGGCCTCAGCCGGCCCGTGCACCGCGCCGACGCGGTCAAGCCTGCGATCGAGGAAGCGGAGATGGCGGCCTGCCAGTATTTCATCGCGGGCAAGCCGGCGGTGTGCCAGGCGGGCGAGCCGAAAGGGTACGGGGACTTCAAGGGTCTGTCGGAGGCGCTTCGGAAGCGGGACATGTCCGAGCTGGCGAAGCTGTACGAGGATTATGCCGGCTGGTTCCGATCGGGCGCTTACCGGATCAAGCACGCGTTCTTCCTGTACAACACGGTCCTGACCGCCATCATCCAGGAGCAGCGGACGGACGCGGAGCGGCTGGAGGACTACCTGCTGATCGATTACGAGCGGCTGATCGAGCGCTACGAGAATCTCGGCGAGCTGCTGCGCGACCTGCAGCGGATGACGACGGCCTATCTGGGCGGCCTGTACGTCCAGGGGCAGGGACAGATCCGCAGCGAGGCATTCCTCGCGGTGCTGCGCTACGTCAACGACCACTACAACCGGAACCTGACCCTGCAGATGCTCGCGGACGAGTTCTACATGAACCGCAACTACATCGGCCAGCTCTTCATCAAGCACGTCAGCCGGTCGTTCACCGACTACCTGGCCGAGCTGCGGATCCGGCGCGCGTGCGAGCTGCTGCGGGACAGCAATCTGCCCGTGCACCGGGTCGGCGAAGAGGTCGGCTATCACGACGCGTATTACTTCAGCAAAATCTTCAAAAAGATGACCGGCAGGACACCTAGAGCTTACAGGACGAACGAGTGAGCGAACCTGCCGCGGTCAAGCGGGACGAGGGGCCTTTCTCCGGGTAACGGCGGGAAGGGCCTCTTTTTGTCCTTCGCCTGGCCGTCGCTAAGGCCGCGGGACCGGAAAATGGACGATTGCGCGATAATATTGTCTTCTCGCTCGCGATTGCCTGCCGCGGGCGGAGCATGCCCGGCAAAAGAGCAATGTCCCGCACAAAATCGGCTGTTTTCCGTTGGTAGTAAGCGCTTTCAAACTTGACTAAAATGGGAGTTGTCAATACGGCGACAGCATACCCGAAGGCGAGGAGAGGTGCAGGATGAATGGAACGGTTTCGCGCGAAGGGACGGTTCAGCCCGGCTACGGCGCTCCGCCGCGAACGGAGGACGAGAAGCGCTTGAAGCGGGCGCGGCTGTGGCGGCGAGTGAAGCAGTACCGGGTGTTCTACCTGCTGCTCATTCCGGTCGTCGCATTCTACGCGGTCTTCTCGTACGTGCCGATGTACGGCATCACGCTGGCGTTCAAGAAGTACATGTTCAACAAAGGCGTGCTGCATAGCCCGTGGGTCGGGCTGGACAATTTTCGGTACATTTTCCGCTATTCGGACTTCTGGACGGCGTTTCGCAACACGGTTCTGATCAGCTGCGGCCGGCTGCTCGTCGAGTTTCCGATGGCGATCATCATGGCGCTGCTGCTGAACGAGATCGCCCGCTCGAAGCTGAAGCGGCTGTACCAGACGGTGTTCACGTTCCCGCACTTTCTGTCGTGGGTTGTGCTCGGGGGCATATTGGTCAACATTCTCGGCAACACGGGCGCGATCGCGACGCTGTTCGCGAAGCTCGATCTGCCTTACGTCAGCTTCCTCGGCGATCCCGCCACGTTCCGGCCGCTGCTGTACGTGACGAACATCTGGAAGGAAGCCGGCTGGGGCGCGATCATCTATTTCGCGGCGATCGCGGGCATCAGCCCGGAGCTCTACGAGGCGGCGTACGTCGACGGGGCGAACCGCTGGAAGCAGATGCTTCATATCACATGGCCGTCGATCCGCGGCGTCGTCGCGATGATGCTCATCCTGGCGGTCGGCGGCATCATGGACGGCGGCTTCGACCAGATCTTCAACCTCTACAGCGCGCCGGTCTACCAGGTCGCGGACACGCTCGATACGTTCATGTACCGGCTGTCCTTCGCGGGCCGCGTCAATCTCGGCTTCGGCATCGTGACGGCGGTCGGCCTGTTCAAATCGGTCATCAGCCTCTGCCTGCTCGTCATCGCCAACCAGCTCGTCAAACGTCTCGGACAGGAGGGACTCGTCTAATGGCCGACGCAACCTTAACGAACCCGTCCGGGCACGGGGATCGCCTCGCGAACCGGGGCAAGAGCCGGGCGGACCTGCTGCTGCACGCGATCTTCATCGTGCTCGGCATCTGCGCCGTCTTCCCGTTCTATACGGTCATCATCACGTCGTTCGGAACGCCGAAGGGGATGCTGCTGCCGACGCACTTCACGCTGGAGGGCTACAAGCAGATTATCGAATTCGGCATCGGGCGGGCGTTCGTCGTCTCGTCGCTGGTCACGCTGACGGGCACGGCGCTCAGCCTCACCCTGACGATCATCGCGTCGTACGCGCTGTCCAAGAAGGCGATGCCCGGGCGCAACGTGCTGATGACGATCATCATCTTCACGATGTTTTTCGGCGGCGGCCTCATCCCGTATTACTTGACGGTGAAGGGCGTCGGCCTGTACAACAGCTACCTGGTCATGATCTTGCCGTCGGCGATCAGTACGTATTACGTTTGGATCATGATGAGCTTCTTCCGGGACTTCCCGGCGAGCCTGGAGGAATCGGCGCGGATCGACGGCGCCGGCGACCTGACGATTCTGCTGCGGATCGTCATCCCGACCTCGCTGCCGGTGCTCGCGTCCATCTCGCTCTTCTACGCGGTGGACCGCTGGAATGACTGGTACGGCCCGATGCTGTTCCTGACGGACTCCGACAAGTACCCGCTGCAGCTGATGCTGCGGAACATCCTGATGAACATCAGCCAGATTCTGAGCAAGAACGTCGGCATGTCCGCGGTCGACCAGTCCAAAATCAACATTCCCCAGGAAGCGATGCAAATGGCGGCGATCGTCATCGCGAGCTTCCCGATCATGGCCGTCTACCCGTTCCTGCAAAAGTATTTCGCCAAGGGGGTGATGGTCGGCTCCATCAAGGGCTGACGATCTGTCCGAACGCGACACGCACGCAAGCGTTACGTGACCATTGCGGGGTCAATCCATTAGAGGAGGCAATCGCCATGAAGAAAGGCCAAACCTTAGCCGCGGGCATCGCGAGCCTGGCGCTCGCCGCAAGTCTGCTCGCCGGCTGCAGCTCGAATTCCGGGAACGGGGGGACGGACAACGCTCCGGCCGCGTCCGATAACGGGGCCGACGCGGGCTCGAACGGGAACGCGAACGCCGCGCAGGACGATCCGTTCAAAGAGCATTTGGACATCTCGCTCGCCTTCTACGACATCGCCACCTCGATCAAAGCCGACCAGCCCGATCCGATGCTCCAAATGATCGAGAAGAAATTCAACATCACGATCAAGCCCGTGAACGAATCGTGGGGCGACTACGGGGACCGCACGAAGCTGTGGGCGGCTTCCGGCCAGCTCCCGGACGCGTTCTTCTTCGACCAGACGAGCGGCGATCTCGTGAACCAATGGGCGGACCAGGGCATCATCAAGCCGCTGCCGGACGACATGAGCCCGTACCCGAACCTGAAGAAATACGTCGATCTGCCGGACGTGGCCGGCGCCGCGGCGGCGGACGGCAAAAACTACTTCATCCCGCGCATGCTGGCCAACCGCAACGAGCTGCCGATGGACCGGGGCATCGAGATCCGCAAAGACTGGATGGAAGAGCTCGGCCTGCAGGACCCGACGACGTACGACGAGCTGAAGAACGTGCTGAAGACGATCGCCGACAAGAAGAACGTCATCGGCATCACGGCCGGCGGCATCGGCTGGATCCGCGAGAGCGTGTTCCAGAATATCAACCCGGCGTCCACGTGGTGGCAGAAGGTGAACGGCCAATGGCAGCCGGGCTGGATGGCGGACGGCTTCGCGGAGCAGGTCGCGCAGATCCGGGACCTGTACCAGTCCGGCCTGCTGGATAAGGACTTCGCGCTGCCGAACGTCGACGCGCAGAATAAGTTCATGCAGGGCAAGGCGGCCGCGTACGTGACGACGCCGAAGACGATGAACGCCGAGCCGGCGCTCTGGAACAAGGCGAACCCGAACTCCAACATTCTCGATCACGTGAAGATTCTGAACCCGGTGCCGGCAGCGGACGGGAAGAACTACCTGTACGGCTACTTCGACTACTGGTCCGGCACGCTGTTCAGCGGCAATACGTCGGACGAGAAGCAGGCGCGCCTGCTGGCCCTGATGGATTGGCTCGCCTCGCCGGAAGGGCAGAAGATAACGCGCTACGGGCTGCAGGGCGTGGATTGGGAGTCGAACGGCGACATGGTCACGAACAAGCACCAGGACGAGAAGGATTTCGACCTGATGAAGCTGTACCCGTCCAACAACGTGTTCGGCTCGCTGGCCATCTGGTCGGACGGCAACAAATACGTCGAGGGCTATCCGGCGACGGAGACGGGCAAAGTCCAGGAGTACATCGACAAAGTCGAGGCCGAGCAGCTGCAGTCCGGCGAGAAGCCGCCGATCAACTGGATCGTCAACGCTTACGCGAGCTCGCTCAACACGGGCGGCGGGGACTTGGACGCCTTGGTCACGAAGCTGGTCATCGGCAACGAGGACATCAAGGCGGCCATGAAAAAGTACGCCGACGAGCAGATGGGCCTCGGCCTCGCGGACGCGATCAAGGCTGTCAACGACAAGTATCCGGACGAGAATTAAGCGGCGAGGACGCGGCTTAGCCGCGGAATGACGGGCTAGCCGGGATTTCCGGGATGCGGAGACTGCGGAAGCGCCGCGAAAGCGGGGGCAGCAGGAGAAGCGGAAGCGAAGGGGGCGGCCGGTTCGGCCGCCCCTTTTGCTTGTGATGAGACGAGGTTTGTCCCCGTTTGCGAAGGTGTTCCCGGACAAGGAGGCGGCGGCCGAGGGTTGAAGCCTGGAGCCGAAGCCGCCGCGCCGGACCGGAGGCCAAGCGCCGGACAGCCGCGCGCATCGCATGCGAACGACAGGTGGCCTGCGGCAAAACGGCCCTCCCGGGCCAAACCGGGTTCGGTTTGGCGGGGAGGGCCGTTCGGCGCGTTTGCGCCGGCGAAGCGGGCAGCCTGCGGCCGAGGGCCGGATCAGGCCTGCTCTTCCGCTTCCAGCCGCTGCAGCTCCGCGAAGTTGTTCTGGACCTGGTTCGCGTAGTCGAAGCCGGCCTCTTCGGCGCGCGGTCCGCGCACGAAGATCTCGAGGCCGACGGCGTCGCCGGCGCGCACCGGGAGGTACAGCAGCGTCTGCGGAATCGGGCGGCCGTTCAGGCGGACGATGGCCTCGACGTTGCCGGCGATGGCGACGCCGTCCACGGCGACGATGCGGCCGTTAAAGCCGATGCGGACGATGCCGGTGGCGGCCAGCGCCTGGCCGACGCTCATGCCGGGGAAGTGCCGCACATTGTAGACGTTGGTCAGCCACGGGAAGAAGTTGCCGCCGTTCACGAACACGCGGACGAAGCCGAACGCCGGCGGCGGGAACGGACCCGGGCCCGGAATCGGAATGGGGAGCGGAATCGGGAACGGCCCTGGGAACGGACCGGGGCCGGGGAATGGCGGCGGAGGCGGGAAGCCGGGTCCGCCAGGGAAACCCGGCCCGCCGGGACCGCCGGGGAAGCCCGGCCCGCCGGGTCCGCCGGGAAAGCCCGGACCGCCGGGCATGCCAGGGAAGCCCGGCCCGCCGGGTCCGCCGGGGAAGCCCGGACCGCCGGGCATGCCGGGGAAGCCCGGACCGCCGGGCATGCCGGGGAATCCCGGCCCGCCGGGTCCGCCAGGGAAGCCCGGTCCGCCGGGCATGCCGGGGAACCCCGGCCCACCGGGGCCGCCGGGACCGCCGGGACCGCCAGGGAAGCCCGGTCCGCCGGGCATGCCGGGGAACCCCGGCCCACCGGGGCCGCCGGGACCGCCGGGACCGCCAGGGAACCCCGGACCGCCGGGCATGCCAGGGAATCCCGGCCCGCCGGGCGGCGGGGTCATGCCGCGCGGACCGCCGCAGCCGCAGCCTCCGTTGCGATTGGTGTAGCCCTCGGGCGCGCCGGGAACAAACGTATAGTTGTACATGCTTCGAACTCCTTTTCGCACGCAAGGATAGGTGAATATCTCGGTTCAGCTTATGCGGCAGGAGCCTATCCCGTGTCGTTTTTCCCCAGGCCCGACTATCTCCGCCCGCACCGGCATGCATAGAGACGTTCGGCCGTGAACTGTCGAAGGCGCTGCAGCCGCAGCCGCCGCAGGCTTGCCGGTACCGGCGGTTGACCGCGGCAGGGCACGCAAAAAAGGGCAGCCGAACCTCGCTTCGGCTGCCCTTCCCGCTGCGCGCATCGGCGCGCCTTCATTGGTTTTCGCTTCACTCGTGCCGGTAAATCAGCTTACGCAGCGTCTCCGCATCCTGCTCGGAAATTTCCCACCCCTGCGAGCTATGTTCAGAATCGACGAGCAGCCCTCTCCGGCCGTCTTCGTCGTCGATGTTCAGCACGTACGTCTGCTCCGAATCGTCCTCGAAAGTGAGCATCATGCGGAACAAAGCTCCATAATCGAGTTCTCCCGGCATTTTCTCCGCATCGCTCAAGACCTGCACGAACGTCCGAATCTCCGCGGCATTTGAGATGACCCTCGACTGAAACGGCGGCTCATCCATCCGCTGGCACAGCTCTGCGCACGTCAGCTCGATCTTCGTCACGGCGGCGCCCGGCAGGCTCGCCTTGAATCGTTCGCCGCCGGGCGGCGAGCAGGCCGCCGCCGCGAGCATGAGCAGCAGCATCGGTAGCAGCAGGTACCGTTTGCCCTTTCGCATATGCCAAGTCCCCCTTTATTTGAAGCGAAGCGCTTGACTTCTAAGACGGCGGCAAGCGCGGGAAGGTTTCGGCAATGCACCGCCCCGAGCGGCATCAAGCCGGCGCTTGGCGCGGACATAAGAACACCCCCGCACCAGAGAGGCGCGGGGGTGTTCGTGTCGCAAAAGCGGCTTATTTCGCGGAATCGTAACGCTTGCCGACTTCCGCCCAGTTCACGACGTTCCAGAACGCGGCGATGTAGTCCGGGCGTTTGTTTTGGTATTTCAGGTAGTACGCGTGCTCCCAGACGTCCAGGCCGAGGAGCGGCGTGTCGCCTTCCATGATCGGGCTGTCTTGGTTCGGCAGGCTGTATACTTTCAGCTTGCCGTTGCTCAGCGCGAGCCATGCCCAGCCGCTGCCGAAGCGCGTCGTAGCCGCTTTCGCGAAGTCGGCTTTGAGTTGCTCGAAACCGCCCAGCTCGTTTTGGATCGCGTCGGCCAGAGCGCCCGTAGGCGCGCCGCCCGCGTTCGGGCCGATCGTTTCCCAGAAGAGGGAGTGGTTCGCGTGGCCGCCGCCGTTGTTGCGGACAGCCGTGCGGATCGCTTCCGGCACGCTGTTCAGGTCGGCGATCAGGTCCTCGACGGATTTGTTTTGCAGCTCGGGAGCGGATTCCAGAGCAGCGTTGAGGTTCGTAACGTAAGTGTTATGATGACGGTCGTGGTGAATCATCATCGTCGTTTCGTCGATATGCGGTTCAAGAGCGTTGTTTGCGTAAGGCAAAGCTGGCAGTTGATGGGCCATTGTCAATAACCTCCTAATAGATATGTAATTTCCTTCTCATTATCTCCGTTCCTGTCCAATAAATCAACATAAATGTTTGTAAAGTCGGTTTGGCCATTTATCGGCGCCGGAACATCCTCTAGCATGAACATTTCCCCGTTTTTCCATACCGTACTATCTTCGCGGACGAGCTTCGAGGCAAGACAAACTCCACCGGAATATACATAAGTACCAACGTTGAAAGGGGTAAGGCCGAATGAAGGTGTCGGACGCGGGTCTACCCGGCGTGAAAATCATCGAGCCCGGCGTTATCCAGGATGCCCGCGGCTTCTTCATGGAGAGCTACAACCGGGATGCGCTGCTGCGGCACGGCATCGCGGCGGCGTTCGTTCAGGATAACCACTCGCTGTCCGCGGTGCCGGGCACGCTGCGCGGCCTGCACTATCAGCTGGAGCCGCAAGCCCAGACGAAGCTCGTCCGGGTGACCGCCGGCCGCGTCTTCGACGTCGTCGTGGACATTCGCCGCGGCTCCCCGGCGTTCGGACGCTGGGAAGGGTTCGAGCTGTCGGCGGACAACAAGAAGCAGCTGCTCGTCCCGCAAGGCTTCGCGCACGGGTTCGTCACGCTCGAGCCGGATACGGAAGTGCTCTATAAAGTCGACGCGTACTACTCGCAGCCCCACGACCGCGGCATCGCCTGGGACGATCCGGAGCTCGGCATCGCCTGGCCGATCGCGCCATCGGTGCTGTCGGCCAAGGACGCGAAGCATCCTCCGCTCCGCGAGGCGGACATCAATTTTACTTACTCGAGGTGAGGACAGCGTGAAATTGCTGATTACGGGCGGAGCCGGCTTCATCGGCAGCAACTTCGTGCATTACATGCGCAAGGCGCATCCGTCCTATACGCTCCTGAACGTGGACGCGTTGACGTACGCAGGCAACATAACCAATTTGGACGGCATCGAATCGGATGCGCGCTACCGGTTCGTCCGGGCGGACATCCGGGACGCCGCCGCGCTGGAACCGCTCTTCCGGGAGGGCGTGGACGCCGTCGTCCACTTCGCGGCGGAATCGCATGTCGACCGGAGCATCCTGCAGCCCGACGTGTTCGTGACGACGAACGTCCTCGGCACGCAGACGCTGCTGGAGCTGGCGCGGACGCATCAGGCCGGCAAATTCGTGCAGGTGTCCACCGACGAGGTGTACGGCACGCTGGGCGCGGCCGGCCTATTCACGGAGACGACGCCGCTCGCCCCGAACAGCCCGTATTCCGCGAGCAAGGCGGCGGCCGATCTGCTCGTGCGGGCTTATCGCGAGACGTACGGCATGGACGTGAATATCACGCGCTGCTCCAACAATTACGGGCCGTACCAGTTTCCGGAGAAGCTCATCCCGCTCATGATCGCGAAGGCGCTGCGGGATGAACCGCTGCCGGTGTACGGCGACGGGCTGAACGTGCGCGACTGGCTCTACGTCGAGGACCACTGCTGCGCGATCGACCTTGTGCTGCACAAGGGCGTGCCGGGCGAAACGTACAACGTCGGCGGCCGCAACGAGCGGACGAATCTGGAGGTCGTGTCGACGATTCTGGAGGCGCTCAGCAAGCCGGCTTCCCTCATCACGCACGTGCCGGACCGGCCAGGCCACGACCGGCGGTACGCGATCGACGCGGACAAAATCCGCGCTGCCCTCGGCTGGGCGCCGCAGTACCCGTATGAGCGGGGCATCCGCGCCACGATCCAGTGGTACGTGGACCATCCGGCCTGGATGGCCGATATCGCCTCCGGCGCGTACCGCCGCAAGAACGAAGGACATTAAGCTAAGGCAAGGAGCGGGATGGACATGACAACGAGACCGATGCGCATCATCGTCACGGGAGCGAACGGGCAGCTGGGCCAAGAGCTGCTGCGGCTGCCGAATCTGGAACGGCAGGGCGTCAGCCTGCTCGGCTTCGGCCGCGGCGGGCTGGACGTGACGAGCCTGCAGAGCTGCCGCGAGATCGTCAAGCGGTACCAGGCAGACGCCATCATCCACTGCGCGGCGTATACGGCCGTGGACAAGGCGGAGTCCGAGCCGGACGAAGCGTTCCGCATCAACGCGGAGGGGACGCGCAATATCGCGCTCGCCGCGAAGGAGTTCGGCGCCAAGCTGCTCTACGTCAGCACGGACTACGTGTTCGACGGCGCGGCCTCGGAGCCGTACAAGGAAGGCGACGCGACGCATCCGCGCACCGTCTACGGCCGCTCGAAGCTCGCGGGAGAGCGCGAGGTCCAGGCGGTCGGCGGGCGGGTGTTCATCGTCCGGACCTCCTGGGTCTACGGCAAATACGGCCGCAATTTCGTCGAGACGATCCGCGGCCTGGCGAAGACCCAGGACGAGATCCGGGTCGTGAACGACCAGTTCGGCTCGCCGACCTATACGCGCGACCTGGCGGAGTTTCTGATCCGGCTCGCGCGGACGGACCGGTACGGCCTCTATCATGCGAGCGGCAGGGGCGTCTGCACGTGGTACCAGTTCGCGCAGGCGATCTTGGAGGACGCCGGCGTCCGCGGCGTCAAGCTCGTACCCTGCGCGACGGCGGAAAGCCCGCGGCCCGCACCGCGGCCGGCGTATTCCGCGCTGGAGCACGGCGAGATCAAGCGGCAGGGGCTCGAGGATCTTCGCCATTGGCGGGAGGCGCTGTTCGCGTATATGCGCGATTGAAGCGCGGAGGGCGGCAAGTCGTCCGTCCCAGCGGGCGGAGTCTTGAAGGCAGGGAGACGCGCGCCCGGTCATGTAAGCGGTTAAGACCTGTCCTCGCCTAGCAGTCCCGGTTCCGCGCGCAAGGTCCGGTATCGGCATCGAACGGAATAGGGAAACACAAAAGGGACAACGCCGGTTGTTCCTTTTTGCCTTTTTCGACATGGCGCGAGAACGGCAAAGCGCCCGGTGCTGGCGAGTCGTTCCTTGGTTCCCAGAGTAAACGCAGCCAACAATATGAAAGCGCTTAATTTTAAGCGCTTTCAACAGAATTCGGGCGATTTTTCAACTTTTTTAAGGATTTTCAAAGGTTTTAGAAGGAATTCGAATGATTTTGTCGTATTATTAACTTTACCTAAAAAATCGTTTAGAGGCTGCACCCATACTGGACTTGAAGAGGAGCATGAAGTTATGGACGTTCGATCCTTCCAATTAGCCGACTACCAATCCGTTACCGAGCTGCTGGAGACCGTCTTGACGCCGGAGTGTTACGAGCAAACCATGGAAGCCTTCGCCCGCCAGCTCTCGTGGGACAGCGAGCTGGTGCTGGTCGCCGCGGTCGGCAACGAAGTCGCGGGCATTATGATCGGAACCATCGACAACGGCCGCGGGTTCTACTACCGCATCGCCGTGCACCCGAAGTACCAGCGCCAGGGCATCGGCAAACAATTGATCGCGTCGCTTCGCCAGCGCTTCGTGCAGCGGGGCGTCACGAAGATCATGATCACGGCCGACGAACACAACGAACCGATCCTCTCGCTTTATGAATCGCTCGGCTACGTGGCGGCGGATTTCTTCCGTTCGTTCCAGAAGCTGAGCATCGTCGCAGGGTAGCCTGCCGCGCCGGCCTCTTTTTTCATACCGCGTACGACCGGACAAGCATATCTGCCGTCATTGCTTTTGGCGAACAGATATGCTTTTCTTAACTTATGGGAACAATTATGCCTTTTCTTTGGAAATAATAAGATGACCCGAGTAATTTGCACGCCTGCATGAAATTCAACCTGCGTAGGAGTATTGCTTATGACGACCTATCGGCCATGTGTCATTAAGAGCTTCAAGAACAACGGGCATTTGCACCGGGTATGGCTGGAGAACTGGCTCGTGCCCGCGGAGCGGCTCGCGCCGGAGCACGCGGCGGAATCGATGCTCGTGTTCATCAACCGCCAAACCCCGATCCAAGAAGCGGACGGCAAGCAGTGGATCAGCCGGGTTCCGGCCGTGTCCTTCTTCATCCCGGGCGAGTGGTTCAACGTCGTGGGCCTGCTCGAGGATCAAGGCGTGCGTTATTATTGCAACGTAGCCTCGCCGCTTTTCTTCCAGAACGACGTGCTGACGTACATCGACTACGACCTCGACGTGATCGTGCCCCGGGGCGGCGGCAAGGCGCAGGTCGTGGACCAGGAAGAGTACGAGATGCACAAGATCGCCTATCACTATTCGGAGGAAGTCAACCGAAAAGTAATGGAGGGGCTCAAGGCGCTGCTGGACCGCGCGCAGAACGGCAGGGCGCCGTTCGGCGACGAGCTTATTTTATCCTATTACGAGGCATGGCATAACCAGACGGGCGAGGTGTAGCTGACCGATGAGTACGGGGCCAGGCCCGGGAACCGAATTCCCGAAGGAGCCGGAGCAGGCGCTGGGACCGCGCAAGCACAGGAAGGCTGCCGCGAAGGCACGGAAGCCTTCGGCGGCACCGGAGCGCGCGCCCGGAGCGAAGCGGCGCGGCGAGGGCGGGCGAGCCGAGCTGTCCCCATGGGCCAAGGAGCTGTGGGAATGGGGACGTACGCTCGTCATCGCCGTGATCGTCGTGCTCGGCTTGCATTATTACGTCTTCAGTCTATCCACGGTGGAAGGCCGGTCGATGCAGCCGACGCTGTACGAGAAGGAATGGCTGTTCGTGAACAAGCTGAGCTATCGGACCGGCTCGCCGGGGCTTGGCGACGTCGTGATTTTGAAGGATCCGGCCCCGGAGTCGGAGCATGAGGACTATCTCGTCAAGCGGATCGTCGGCGTGCCGGGGGACCGGATCGAGATCCGCCAGGGCGAGCTGTACCGCAACGGGGAGCTCGTCGTGGAGGCCTACACGGATGTGCTGATCGAAGACGAGGACTTCGGTCCGGTCGACGTGCCGGCCGAGCATTATTTCGTCATGGGCGATAACCGCCACGCCAGCGCGAGCCGCGACAGCCGGTCGTTCCAGGCCGTGCCGCGGAGCGCCATTCTCGGCCGCGCGGACTTGATCCTGTGGCCGATCACGCAGTGGGCCGCCCTCTAGGGAGCGGGAAAGGAGGTGCCGGGCATGGAGCGCGGCAGCATCGATTGGACGCAGCTGAAGGAAGACATGAAGGCCGCCGCGCGGCAGCTCGGCATCGATAAGATCGGCGTCGCTTCGGCGGAGCCGTTCACGGAACTGCGGGAACGGCTCGAACGGCACCGCGCGCTCGGCTACGAATCCGGGTTCGAGGAGCCGGACCTGGACAAGCGGACGGAGCCGGCGATGCTGTTCGACGACCCGCGGTCGATCGTCGCGATCGCGATCGCGCATCCGTCCAAGCTGAAGAACCCGCCCAAATCCGAACCGGGCGCGCGGCGCGGCCTGCTGTCCCGCTCCGCCTGGGGCGAGGACTACCATACGGTGCTGCGCGAGCGGCTGCGGCGGCTGGAGGCGTGGCTGCAGGCGCGCGTCCCGGAAGGGCGCTTCCTGAGCATGGTCGATACGGGCGCGCTCTCGGACCGCGCGGTCGCGGAGCGCGCAGGCATCGGCTGGAGCGGCAGCAATTGCGCGATCATTACACCGGAGTGGGGCTCCTGGGTCTACCTGGGGGAAATGATTACGAACCTGCCGCTGCCGCCGGACGCGCCGGTGACCGAGAGCTGCGGCAGCTGTACGGCGTGCATCGACGCCTGCCCGACGGACGCCCTCGTCGCGCCCGGGCAGCTGAACGCGCAGCGCTGCATCTCGTACGTGACGCAGACGAAGGGGCTCGTCTCCGACGAGCTGATGCGCAAGATCGGCAACCGGCTGTACGGCTGCGACACGTGCCAGATCGTCTGCCCGGAGAACAAGGGCAAGCATGCCGATCACCATCCGGAGCTGACGCCGGATCACGAGAAGGTGAAGCCGCTGCTCGTGCCGCTCTTGACGATGGGCAATCGCGAGTTCAAGGAGCGGTACGGCTCGGGGGCGTCCGCCTGGCGGGGACGCAAGCCGATCCAGCGCAACGCGGTCATCGCGCTCGGCAATTTCAAGGACGCGGCGTCGGTGCCCGCGCTCGCAGGTGTACTTCGGGACGACCCGCGCTTCGAGCTGCGCGCGACGGCGGCCTGGTCGCTCGGCCGGATCGGCGGCGGCGCGGCCGCCGAGGCGCTGGCGCAGGCGCTTGAGCGCGAGGCGGACGAGGGCGTGCGGGACGCGATCGGGCAGGCGCTGGACGGCCTGCGGGCAGACGGCCGGGCATTGGCCGAGAACGCGCTTTCCGGCGCGCCGGAACGGGATCGCATATAGGACGAGGGACCAGGCAAGCAATGTTTGCGAACGCATGGTCCCTCGTGCTATTATAAAGGGCAATATGACTACAAAACGAGACAAGGCAAGGTGAACGAGTATGTGGACGGTCATCATTTCGATCATTACGCTCATCGTTGGCGCCGTGGGCGGCTTTTTCGTTGGCGTCTTTTATCTCCGCAAGCAGCTGGAGAAGATGCAGAACGATCCGGAAATGCTCAAGAAAATGGCGAAGCAAATGGGCTATAACATGAATAACCAGCAGCTGCAGAAGGCCCAGCAGATGATGAAAAACCAAAACCAGCGTCCGGGCGGAAGACGGCGGTAATCGTCCCCCGGCTTGCCGGTACAGGGAAAGGAGACGATAAGCTATGGCGGGGATCAAGGACTACGTCAATACTGTCGTTTCGGATAATCGGGAGCAAATCGAGTATCATATCAAGCAAATTCTCAGCCTGATCGGGGAGGACGTGGACCGCGAGGGGCTGCAGGAGACGCCCGCGCGCGTGACGCGCATGTACGAAGAAATCTTCGCGGGCTATTCGGTCGACCCGCGCGACGTGCTCGGCGTCACCTTCGACGAGCAGCACGAAGAGCTGGTCATCGTCCGGGATATTGTCTATTACAGCCAGTGCGAGCATCATATGGCGCCGTTCTTCGGGAAGGCGCACATCGGCTACATCCCGAGCGGCAAAATCGCCGGCCTCAGTAAACTGGCGCGGCTCGTCGAGGCGGTCACGCGCCGCCTGCAGGTGCAGGAGCGGATCACCACGCAGATCGCGGACATCATGGAAGAAGTCCTGCAGCCGCACGGCGTCATGGTCGTGGTGGAAGGCGAGCATCTGTGCATGTGCGCCCGCGGCGTGAAGAAGCCGGGCAGCAAGACGGTGACGTCGGCCGTGCGCGGAGAGTTCCGCACGAGCGCGCCGCTCCGTTCGGAATTTCTGTCGTTGCTGAAGCAATGAGCGTGCATAATGCAAAGAAGGCCCTTTCGCGGGCCGCCTGATCGGCGGGTTGGCGAAGCGGGCCTTTTCGTTATGCGCGGGAACGCGGACGGTTAAGCGGCTTGGCCGGCGTTGTCCGCAGCGGCTGCCTGATCGGTCTTGTAGGCCGCGTCCACCTGGCTCAGGAACAGCGCGGCGCGCTGGATGTATTCCTTCGGCCGCGTCTTGAACAGCAGCTCGTGCTTGCCGCCTTCCACGACCCAGCTGCGCGACAGCGCGTTTTGCTGGTCGGCCGCGATCCGCTTCGCGGTCGAGACCGAGGCGATGGCGTCGTCCGTGCCGTGCATGATGAAGACCGGCATCGGATACGGGGTCTGCAGCACCTGACGCACGGGAAGGCTGTCGAGATGGACGCCCGTGAAGAACGGCAGCATCCACTTAATGAGCGGCACCGACGGATAGCGCGGCAGCTCCTTCAAATACTGCTGCACGTTGCTGTAGAGCGAGTCGCCCGTCGGCAGGAACAGGCTGTCGAGCAGCATCGCGTCGATCCGGTCGGAGGCGTCCGTCTGCAGCGCCGCCTGCAGCGCGGTGCCCGCGCCCATGGAGAAGCCCCAGACGACGACTTCGCCGGCGCCCTGCGAACGCGCGTACTGGATCGCGGCCAGCAGCTGCTGGGATTCCTCCAGGCCGCCCGTCGCCGGCGTACGCACGCCGGACGAGGCGTAGCCGTAGTCGAACATGAAGACGTTGTAGTGCAGGCCGTGCAGCAGCTTGGCCAGGTCGTACATCGGCACCCATGTCTCCTCGCGGTTGGCCCCGTAGCCGTGGCTGAAGACGACGGTGCGGTCGGAGGCGGGAATCGCGGCGGCCTTGGCCGCGGATGGACCGGCATCCGCGCCGGCCGCAGCCAGCGTCGCCGAAGCGGCGCCGCCGCCGGAAGCCGGCGCGGGAATGTACCAGCCGTGGACGGTCGTGCGCCCGCTCTTGCTCGGGAACGAGACGTCGTCGTACGCGAGCCCTTTGGCGGCGAGCGGATTCGACGTCAGCGCGGGCACATAAGGATGCGCGATGACCCAGGCGACGTAGCCGTGGAAGGCGAGCGCCAGCAGCAGCAGCATCGCGGCGAAGGCGGACAGCACCGCGAGCGCGGCATGCCTGCGGCCCGCGCCGGGCCCTGCCTGTTCGGCCGGCGCGGGCGCGAGAGGGGGACGCAGGCCAGGCGGGAAAGCACCGGCCGGGTGCAGCGGTGTAATCGTCGTGCTCATGTTGAGACCCCCCTTAGAAACGCTGGATGACGAATAAGGAAGAAATAAACGAACGGCGGCCGGAAGGCCCTGCCGGACATGAATGGATTCGACAAAATCAGGTAAAAATTTAAATGAACGGAATTTTCGGAAATCATTTCTGAAAGCGTTTTCTATTAGTTCTGTACTCCTATGGTATGACCGAATGGACCGGCCTGTCAATGCGTGTCGACAACTTGTTATCCGCCTGTAATCCTGCTGTAAAATAAGACAAAACCGGCGCTTGTGCTTTACCGTTACGCGTTATCTGGGTTATACTAGGTGTAAATAAGTTTCATTGAGTGAAACCGAATTCGATAGATGACAACCGGCGATTGGGGGAGAAGGCCTATGGCGGATGATGGAAAATCGACCGTGCGCGCCGTTGAGCGCGCGCTGGATCTGCTGCTGTGCTTTACCGAGCGGCGGGAATGGGCGATGACGGAGCTGGCCGAGCAGGTCGGGCTGCACAAGAGCACCGTCCACCGCATGCTGGCGACGCTGGAGCAGCGCGGCTTCGTGGCGCGGGACGCGGCTTCGGACCGCTATCGGCTCGGGCTGCGCATCTGGGAGCTGTCGGCGAACATGTCGGGCGCCGATGATCCCGCCGTCATCGGGCTGCCGGAGATGGAGCGGCTGCGCGACCTGCTCGGCGAGACGGTCAGCCTCTATCTGCGCGACGGCAACGAGCGGATCCGGATTCAGGCGGTGCAGAGCATCCAGGCGATCCGACGGGTTGCGCCGATCGGCGCGCGGCTTCCGCTCTACGTCGGTGCCTCGAGCAAGGTGCTGATCGCGTTCGAGGAGCCGGAGCAGCGCGAGGAGCTGCTCCAGGACGCATCCTGGCCGGCCCAGTTCGACCGCGCGCAGTATCGTGAGCAGCTCGAGGAATGGCGCAATCTCGGCTACGCGATGAGCGTGGAGGAGCGCGAGCTGGGCGCGGCCGCCGTGGCGGCGCCGATCTTCTCCCGCACGGGCAAGCTGGTCGCCGCGCTCTCCGTGTCCGGCCCGTCCAACCGGCTGACGCCGGAGAAGATGCGGGAGCAGGCGCCCGCGGTCATGGAAGCGGCGAAGCGGCTCGGCTCCATGTTGAAATAAGCGGACGGCGCGCGCCGTTCGCCCTGTCCGGCCCGATGCGCGTTCATCGGGAGAAGCGCCCGTCGGCATCCGCCGCGGGCGCTTCTCTCATATCGGCGTGCGCGGAAATTCGCCTCCGCTGCGCCTGGGGGGACAATCGCACAAGCGGCGCGGCGTGCTCCGCCATAAGCTAAGACCAGGATGACGCGAACCGGCTCCGGCACGCTATCGACGGCAGCGCGCCCCGGCAAAGGACCGGAACGCGCGGCATCCTCCTAGACAATCGGCAACGCGCAGGGAATCCGAGCCGTCCATGAACAGGTTTATTCCGTTGAAGTCCCGCCCCCGATGGCCGCCGCTGCGCCAGGGCGCCGGCGGGAGGGGACTTCCGTACCATACAGGCAGCAGGCATGCTTTCGCCGAGCGCGACAGCCGGCCGCATACGCGTGAAGGACGCGGGTCGAAGCGGAGTGACCGCAGTCGGTCATTCGATTCTCCTTCTTCACGCCGAGCGGCGGCGTGTCACGCTCAATCGGGTCCGACCGCCAATATGGCGGACGCGCTGCTCATACCGCGCCTCGCATTCACAAGACGCTGCTGGCGATGTATGTGCAAGGCATGCTTAGATCACGTTCGACAACCCGCCCGGCGCGGAGGAATTCGCCTACTTTCCGTATCCGCCGAAGCCGTTTCCCATCCTGATCGGCTGGGTCGGACGGTTTGAACCGAACAAAAACTGGCGTCCATTCATCGGAGATTCCGGAGGCTCCCTCTGCTCCGCTTCTCGAGGGATTCGGCTGCGCGGTCGCGGAAGCGATCTGTGCACCTGTCCCGCCCTGACGTCGCCCTCCGGCGGCGTCAACCGGTTCGCGATCCGTATCCGGACCGGCAAGCTCTATCCGCTCGGCAATATCGACGCGGCCTTCGCGGTAGCGAAGCCGCATGACCGACGCGGCCCTGCGCAGCGCGATCCGCACTCGGGCGGAGATGCACATTCGCATCCTTGTTCCGCCGAGCGCCATACGACGTATGCTATGAGCATGCCGAACGAGGTTCTCGTTCGCAAGCCCTGAGGCGGGGAGCTCTGGACATAGAAAAAAACGGGTCCGCTCATGCGAGCGGGCCCGTTTGTTGTAGGCGTCGGCAAGCTTACTTGTTGCCGGCGATCATTTGACGGAGCACGGTTTGGAGAATGCCGCTGTTCCGGTAGTAATCGACGTCGACCGTGGAGTCCAGGCGGACGATGGCCGGGAATTCGAACGTCGTGCCGTCTTCGCGCGTCGCGACGACGGTCACCGTTTGGCCCGGCTGCACGTCGTTGCTCAGCCCGACGATGTCGAACGTTTCGCGGCCGGTGATGTTCAGCGTCTTCCAGCCGTGGCCTTCTTGGAATTGGAGCGGCAGGACGCCCATGCCGACCAGGTTGGAACGGTGGATCCGCTCGAAGCTTTCGGCGATGACAGCCTTCACGCCGAGCAGGAACGTGCCCTTCGCCGCCCAGTCGCGGGAGCTGCCCGTGCCGTACTCTTTGCCGGCGATGACGACGAGGTTCTTGCCGTTCTTCTGATACAGCATCGACGCGTCGTAGATGGACATCACTTCGTCCGTCGGCAGGTACGTCGTCACGCCGCCTTCCGTGCCAGGAGCGACCTGGTTGCGGATGCGGATGTTCGCGAACGTGCCGCGCATCATGACTTCGTGGTTGCCGCGGCGGGAGCCGTACGAGTTGAAGTCGACTCTGTCGACGCCGTGCTCGATCAGATATTTGCCCGCAGGGCTGTCGGCCTTGATGTTGCCAGCTGGCGAGATATGGTCCGTCGTGACGGAGTCGCCGAGCAGCGCCAGCACGTTCGAGCCTTTGATGTCGGCGATATCGCCTACGCCCGCGCTGAGGTTCTCGAAGAACGGCGGGTTTTGGATATACGTCGACTTCGCGTCCCACTCGTAGCTTTCGCCCGTTGGCACGTCGATGGCGTTCCAGCGCTCGTTTTGCGTAAAGACGTTCTCGTACTTCGCGCGGAACATTTCAGGCGTGATCGCCGAAGCGAGCGCGTCGGAAATTTCCTTGGACGTCGGCCAGATGTCCTTCAGGTACACCGGCTGATTGTTGCCGTCGTAGCCGATCGGATCGTTCGTCAGGTCGATGTTGACCGTGCCCGCAAGCGCGTAAGCGACGACGAGCGGCGGCGATGCCAGGTAGTTGGCTTTGACCTGCGCGTGAACGCGGCCTTCGAAGTTCCGGTTGCCGGAGAGCACGGCCGCGACGGTCATGTCGTTGTCGGCGATCGCCTTGCTCACTTCGTCCGGCAGCGGGCCGGAGTTGCCGATGCATGTCGCGCAGCCGTAGCCCGCGACGTAGAAGCCGAGCTGCTCCAACGGCTCGAGCAGGCCGGACTTGGTCAGGTAGTCCGTAACGACCAGGGAGCCCGGCGTCAGGGAGCTCTTCACGTAAGCCGGCTTCTTCAGGCCGCGCTCGACGGCTTTCTTCGCCACGAGGCCCGCGCCCAGCATAACGCTCGGGTTGGACGTGTTCGTGCAGCTCGTGATCGCCGCGATGACGACCGCGCCCGTGCCCATCTTGCTCGATTGGCCGTTCGGGTGCTTCACTTCGACCGTCTCGTCGATCTTGCTGTCGGTCAGGCCGTAGCCGCCCTTCTCGATCGGCGTGCGGATGATGTCGTTGAAGGATTCCTTCATCGCCGTCAGTTCGACGCGGTCCTGCGGACGCTTCGGACCGGCGAGGGAAGGCACGACCGTCGACAGGTCAAGCTCGACGATGTCGGAGAACGTCGGCTCGGCCGTATCGTCCGTGCGGAACATGCCTTGCGCCGTGTAGTACGCTTCGACGAGCGCGATTTGCTCTTCCGTGCGGCCGGTAGCGCGCATGAAGCGGAGCGTCTCGTTGTCGACCGGGAAGTAGCCGACCGTCGCGCCGTATTCCGGCGCCATGTTGGCGACCGTCGCGCGGTCTTCGAGGCCGATGTTGGACAGGCCCGGGCCGAAGAACTCGACGAATTTGCCGACGACGCCCTTCTTGCGGAGGATCTGCGTCACCGTCAGCGCCAGGTCGGTCGCCGTCGCGCCTTCGGAGAGCTTGCCCGTCAGGCGGAAGCCGATGACTTCCGGCGTAACGAAGTAGAGCGGCTGGCCGAGCATGCCGGCTTCCGCCTCGATGCCGCCGACGCCCCAGCCGACGACGCCGAGACCGTTGATCATCGTCGTGTGGGAGTCCGTGCCGACGAGGGAGTCCGGGTAGACGACCGTTTCGCCTTCGACCGTTTTGGTCGCGGCCACGGAAGCCAGGTACTCGAGGTTGACTTGGTGAACGATACCCGTGCCCGGAGGAACGGCGCGGAAGTTATCGAACGCCGTTTGCGCCCAGCGCAGGAAACGGTAGCGTTCTTCGTTCCGTTTGAATTCGATGTCCATGTTGTATTCGAGCGCGTCCGGCGTGCCGAAGGCGTCGACCATGACGGAGTGGTCGATGACGAGGTCGACCGGCACGAGCGGGTTGATCTTCTTCGGGTCGCCGCCGGACTTCTTCACGGTGTCGCGCATGGCCGCCAGATCGACGACGACCGGCACGCCGGTGAAGTCCTGCAGCACGATGCGTGCGGGAATGAACGGAATTTCTTTGTCTTCGCGTCCGTCCGCCCACGTGGCGAGCTGCTTGACGTGTTCTTTGGTGATGCCGCGTCCGTCGAATTGGCGAACGGCCGCTTCGAGCAGCACTTTAATGGAGAAAGGGAGTTTGGAAATTTTGCCCAGGCCTTGCTCTTCCAGTCCGTTCAGCCGGTAGTAAGCGTACTGCTTGCCGCCGACCGAGAGCGTTTCGCGGACGGAATACTCGTTTTGCTTGGTCATTGCGCTTCGCGCCTCCTTGACGTTGAGGTGGTTCTGTTTCACTCTGTGAAACAGAATTTCAAAAAACAATTGATACCCTTAGTATAGCGGTTTATACGCGATTAGGAAAGACCAAATATCGCCTTCCGCGGCCGTTTTCCGCCCGTTTTTCATGAAACCCCGGCGCGGCTCATATAATGAACCAGCATTCTTCCGCCTGCGGGCGGGATGGGCTTTCATGACGGATTTGCGGGAGGGATCGACGATGCCGCGGTCGCGAACACGGACGGGAACGGGCAAAACGATCACGAAAAAGGGCGCGTCCGCCCCGGGCGGGCGGGAGCGCGCGCCGGCGCCGGCCCCGCGGACGCACGGCACGCGCGGACCGGGCAGCGCCATGGTGGCGCGGGACAGCGTCGGAGCGGGCCAGGCGGCCCGCTCCGAAGGCTGGAAGGAAGCCGTGCACAAGTACGTGAAGCTGTACAATCAAGCCGAGATCGACCGCTTCGCCGCGCCGTTCGGCGCCATTATCGCCGACGAAGACCATATGCGGCGGTTCGGGCAGCGGCTCGCCCGCCTGCGCGAGAACGAGCTGCTGCGCGGCCTCGTGCCGACCCGGAGCGAGACGAGCGCCGAGCTGCTGCGCGTCAGCGAATCCGGCACGCTCTCCGAGGTCTCCGTGCTGCTGGAGCTGCG
Source organism: Paenibacillus sp. GCM10023250 (assembly GCF_042653205.1). Classification (NCBI taxonomy): domain Bacteria; kingdom Bacillati; phylum Bacillota; class Bacilli; order Caryophanales; family Paenibacillaceae; genus Paenibacillus; species Paenibacillus sp. GCM10023250. The sequence continues at coordinate 93,978 of NZ_JBHSHY010000018.1, forward strand.
CGTCAAACGGACGGTCGACCACCGCGGCCGCGCCTATGCGGAGGAGCGGCGCGACCGCGAGCGGCTCTGGCTGTCCGCCGACGGCGGCGATTACGCCATCACGCGGATCGAACCGATCGTGTCCGAGCGCCGTCCGCGGTTCGCCTCGTCCCATTCGAGCCATGCGGCGGAGTTCGCCGACGAGCTCGCCCTTGCCGCGGAGAGCAAGCCGCAATCCATACCTTATATAAATTATGATGTTTTGCCGCATTTCAAACATGGCCGCGCCGGAATCCGGTACAGGCGCGACTTGGCCGCCGCCTATGCCGACCGCTGGTGGAACGAAGGCAATCCCGCCTACGAGCTTTTCGAGGTTAATTGCACCAATTATATCTCCCAGTGTCTCTTTGCAGGGTCCGCGCCGATGAACTATACTGGTAAAAGGGCTTCCGGCTGGTGGTACCGCGGCTTCAGCGGCAGCCGGGAAAATTGGAGCTACAGCTGGGCCGTGGCGAACGCGCTGCAGCATTACCTGTCCTCGCCGCATAATTCCTCGCTGCGGGCGACGGTCGTCGACTCGGCGGATCAGCTCGCCCTCGGCGACGTCATCATTTACGACTGGGGCGGCGACAACCGGTACCAGCACAGCACGATCGTCACCGCGTTCGACGCGGCCGGCATGCCGCTCGTCAACGCGAACACGGTGCCGAGCCGCCACCGGTATTGGGACTACCAGGATTCTTACGCCTGGACGGAGAACACCAGGTACCGTTTTTTTCATATCGCGGACGAATTTTAAAGTGCGCTTCAAGCCCAAGGAATGACAACCCGCCTGTGTGGGAAATTATACGTAACCGGAGGATTGAATCATGGGGGAGAAAGTGCGCGTAGGTCTGGTTTACGGAGGGCGCTCCGGCGAGCATGAAGTCTCGCTGCAGACGGCCTTGGCGGTCATGAAGGCATTCGATTACGGCAAATACGAAATCAAACCTTTCTATATTTCCAAAACGGGCGAATGGCGTGCGGGCGACGTGCTGCTGGCGCCGCCGGCGGATCTCGCCTCGCTTCGCCTCGCGGGCGGCGCCGCGGTCGTCGGCACCGAAGCGCTCATGCCGGTGTTTGGCGGCGGCGCGGAGCAGGAGGAGCGGCCGGCGGCAAAGGTATCCGCCGTCCTGGCCAAGGCGACGATCTCCTCCGTCTCGCCGGCGGCGATTCCGGCGGACGGCGCGCCGCTCGACGTCGTGTTCCCGCTGCTGCACGGCACGTTCGGGGAGGACGGCACGATACAGGGCCTCTTCGAAATGGCGAATATTCCGTACGTCGGCGCGGGCGTGCTCGCTTCCGCGGTCGGCATGGACAAAATCACGATGAAAAAGGTGTTCGCCCAGGACGGCCTGCCGCAGTGCGTCTACCGGTATTTCAACCGGACGCAGTGGGAGAAGGACGAAGATTACTATATTCTGGAGATCGAGACCGCGCTCGGCTATCCTTGCTTCGTCAAGCCGGCGAACCTCGGCTCGAGCGTCGGCATCTCCAAGGCGCGCAACCGCGAGGAGCTGATCGACGCCGTGAACTTCGCGCTGCGCTTCGACCGCAAGGTCATCGTCGAGGAGTTCGTGGACGCGCGCGAGATCGAGGTGAGCGTGCTCGGCAATGACGAGCCGCGGGCGTCCGTCGTCGGCGAGATCACGTCGTCGAGCGAATTCTACGACTACAAGGCGAAGTACATCGACGGCAAGTCGATGATGCATATTCCGGCCAATCTTCCGCCGGAGGTGTCGGAGGCCGTCCGCGAGATGGCGGTCCGCGCGTTCCAGGCGATCGACGGCTCCGGCCTGTCGCGCGTCGATTTCTTCCTGCGCAAGGAAGACAACCAGCTGCTCATCAACGAAGTGAATACGATGCCGGGCTTCACGCCGTTCAGCATGTATCCGCTCATGTGGAAGGAAAGCGGCGTCTCGTACGCGGAGCTGCTCGATACGCTCATCGCGCTCGCGATCTCGCGCCATCGCGAGAAGCAGCGCATCGATTACAATGGGGGAAGTCCGGCTTGACGCAAGCCGGATTTTCTATTGCCGAAAGCCGGCTTCGCGAAGCCGGCCAATCCTTTACATAGACCCGGGAAGCTTCGGCTCGCCCGCGCAATTCAAGCCTAATCAAGGAGGGCCCGCCATGGGATTCCAAACGGAGTTTAACTCGGTCTGCAAATTCAAGTCCAAGCAGGAATTGTACGAGCTCCTCGAGTACGGCCGCGGCAAAATGGTCAAAAGCGGCTTCCGCGTCTACCCGGCCGGCCAGAAGGTCATCGCCTACACGCCGGACAACGAGGCGATCGCGATCGTGCGCATTCTCGTGTCCATCGCCGAGATCAATTTCCAAGGCGAAGAAGTGACCGAGGTGGAGATGGAGCTCGTCCGGAAGCTGACGGAGGAAGAGGCGCGCGTGCAAACGGCGCTCGCCTACGAAATGTTCTTCGGAGAGCAGCAGGCATGATCGTGCGCTTCGGGTTCGTGGCGATGAGCGTACAGCTGGAGAACGCGTCCCCATCGCGGACGATGACGTACGCGACGTTCTCCAAGCTGGGCGACCGGGAGGCCGGCCTGCGCCGGCTCGAGCGGATCGCGGAGGAGAACCTGCGGACGACGCTGCGGATCATGAAGCACTGCGTCGGCCACGGCGTGTATGTGTACCGCATGACGTCCAAGCTCATCCCGCTCGCAACGCACGACGCGCTGAAGGATTGGAACCCGTACCCCGCGCTGGAGACGGCGTTCGCGGACGTCGGCGCCTATGCCCGGGAGAAGGACATGCGTCTGTCGTTCCATCCCGACCACTTCTGCGTGTTCAGCACGCCGCGTCCCGAAGTGCTGGCCAAGTCGGCCGAAGTTCTGAATTACCACGTCTCGATGCTGGAGCATATGGGCCTTGACCCGAAGACGAAGTGCAACCTCCACGTTGGCGGCGCCTACGGGGACAAGCCCGCCTCGCTCGAGCGGTTCATCCGCCAGTTCGGCGCCCTGGAGGACCGGCTGCGCGGCCGCGTGACGCTGGAGAACGACGACAAGACGTTCACCGCGCGCGAGACGCTGCACGCGGCCGAAGCCGTCGGCGCGCCGATGGTGCTCGATATCCACCATCACGCCGTGAACGACGGGGGCGACGGCGAGGCGGCGCTGCTCGGCGAACTGTGGCCGCGCATCGTCCGCACATGGCAGGGGCCGGACGGCGGTCCGCCGCCGCTCGCGCCGAAGCTGCACGCGTCGAGCCCGAAGAGCGAGCGCGACCCGCGCGGCCATGCGGATAACGTGGAGATCGGTCCGCTGCTGCGGTTTCTGCGCGGCATCGCGGGCTCGGTCCCGCGGCTCGACGTCATGATCGAAGCAAAGCGCAAGGACGCCGCGCTGCTGCAGCTGATGGACGACATGCGGCGGCTGGAGGCCGAGGGCGCGGGGATCCGCGTCATTGACGGCGGCAGCGTCGAAATCCGCTGACCGGCGCCCCACAGACCCGCAGACCCGTCTCCGACGATAGACCGGAAAGCCGCGCCGGATGGTGCCGGGCACCGGTCTATTTCTGCGCGCACTATTTGTGTAAAATTCGGTTAAATGGTACACTTTTGAAGGATATTGCAGCAGAATCTCGCGTTTCGCGCGGCCGGGGCGGATCAGACCCATGCGTTAATTCGCGATTTGAAAGAAACTTTGTCCGAAACCGGACGTATAGTGTTACTACGCAATAGAACTCATAGGGAAGGTAGCGTGATAGACCGTGAGCGAAGGGAAAGACATCCCTCTGGTCGGAGGCAAGAGCTTCACCGCCGTCGCGATTAATTGCGCGGCCAAGGCCGGCGAATGGATCAAGACCAAGCTTGGCAATCATACAAGCCTATCGATAAAATATTCCGCGCAGGATCTCGTGACGGAAGTGGACAAAGGCGCGGAAACGATGATCCGCAATCTCGTGGGGACCCACTTCCCGCATCATTCGTTCCTCGGCGAAGAGGGCGTCGAGCCCGGGCCGGAAGCGTCCGCGAAAGCGCTCCAAAGCGTGCAGGACGCGGAATATCTATGGATCGTCGATCCGGTCGACGGCACGACGAACTTCGTGCACGGCTTCCCGTTCTTCTCGGTGTCGATCGCGCTGGCGTATCGCGGCGAAGTCATCGTGGGCGTCGTCTACGATCCGATGCGCGACGAACTGTTCGTGGCGGAGAAGGGCAAAGGCGCGTACGTGCGCGGCCGCCGCATGGCCGTGTCGGGAGAGGCGGCGCTGCAGGACAGCCTGCTCGCGACCGGCTTCCCGGCGGATCCGAACTACGCCCGGCCGCTGAACATGAAGCAGCTGCAGGCGATCGTGCCGCAGGTGCGCAACGTCCGCTCCGCCGGCTCGGCCGCGCTGCATATGGCGTACGTGGCGGCGGGCCGCGTCACCGGCTTCTGGGAGGTCGGCCTGAACGCGTGGGATCTGGCCGCGGGCGCGCTGCTCGTGAAGGAATCCGGCGGCAATGTGACCGACATGCAGGGCAACGATTATCATCTCGGCGTGCGCCATGTCGCGGCGACGAACGGCCGCATTCAAGACGAGCTCCTGCAGGCGCTGCAGCGGGTCGAAACCGCCGGCACCTAACGAAGAACGTCTCTTGTACCGTCCGCATATGACGGAGAAGAGGCGTTTTTTTTGTTAAGGATCGCGCACGCGCGATCGGAGGGGAGGCTGGCGGATGTTCATCGAGCTTGACCTGCAGGGCGAAGTGCCGCTTCACGAGCAAATCGCCCAGCAAATTATCGCGGGAATCGCGTCGGGGACGCTGAAGCCGGGCAAGACGCTGCCGTCGGCCAAACGGCTGGCGGCGGATCTGCGCGTCAAGTCGCAGACGGTGCAGAAGGCGTACCGGGCGCTGCAGCAGGACGGCTTCCTGCTGGAACGGTACGACGGCCGGCTCGGCATGCTCGTGCCGACGAAGGAGGAAATGCCGCGCCTGACGGAGCGCTACATGGACCGGCTGAACAGCAAGCTGCGGGCGCTGGCGGCGGAAGGCCGGGCGCGGGGCATGACGGAGGCCGAATTCAGCAGGGCCTGCGTCGCGGTGTACCGCAGCGATTTATCGCGGATGGGAGATTCATTGGAATGAACGGGACGCAACAACAGGGCCGGGACCGCCGCCATGGGGTCCTGCCGCTGCATTGGTATTGGCTGCAGGCGCTGGTCATCGCGGGCTCCGCGCTCGCGGCCGCGCTGCTGTGGAAGGACATCCCCTCCACGCTGACGACGCATTACGATCTACACTTCGAGCCGGACGGCTTCGGCCGGAAAAGCTGGGCGAACGTCTTTCTGCTCAATATCGTGCAGCTGTGCCTCCTCGCGACGATCATGGGCACGAACGCGGTCATCGCGCAGGCTGAGGCCGCCCCTTCGGCGGACAAGGCGTCGGGGGAGGCGAAGCAGCGGAAATTCCGCTACGTGAACAGCGTCTTTCTATACGCCCTGTCGCTGCTGCTGACGCTGTACTTCAGCTACATCCAGGCGACGATGCTGTACGGCTGGCCGCCCGGGGCGCTGCGGGGCGTCACGATCGGCGTGATGGCGCTCGTCGCGGCGGGCATCGTCGGCCTGGTCGCGACGGTGCGGCGGCTTGGCCTGCAGGGCCAGGGGACCGGCGACGAGGAGCACTGGCTCGCGGGCGGCGGCGTCTATTACAATCCGAAGGACCCTGCCGTCTTCGTGCCGAAGAAGCGCGGCATCGGCTGGACGGTCAACTTCGGCCGTCCGACGGGCTGGCTGATCATCGCCACGCTCGTCGCCATCCCGTTCGCCATCGTCGCCTTGTTCGCGCTGATGACCTGAACGCAACGAACGAAAAAGACGCCGCCGCAAGGGGCCGGCGCCGCGCTCCATGCGCGGCGGGCTTCCTTCGGACAGGCGTCTTTGATGGTTTCGGGCGGTTCGGGAGGAAGGCCCGGCAGCAGGGGACGGGGGACGGCTCGGCAGGACGCCGGCCGGCATGCGGTAGCCCGTCTCCCGCCGGCTAGTTCTTCAAGGCCTGGAAGGCACGCTCGGCCGCCGTGATCGTCGCGTCGATGTCCGCGTCCGTATGGGCCGTGGTCAGGAACCACGCCTCGTACTTCGACGGCGCCAGGCAGATGCCCTGGCCCAGCATGAGGCGGAAGAAGCGGCCGAACAGCTCGCCGTCGGTATCCTGCGCCTCGTCGTAGTTGGTGACGGGATGGCTGCAGAAATGCGCGGAGAACGAGCCGCGGATGCGATTGATCGTCAGCGGGATGCCGTGCGCGTCCGCCGACGCCTGCAGCGCGTCCGCGAGCCGGGCCGCCAGGGCATCCATGCGCTCGTACGCGCCCGGCTGCCGCAGCACCTCCAGACAGGCGATCCCGGCGGAGATGGAGGCCGGGTTGCCGGCCATCGTGCCGGCTTGGTACGCGGGACCGAGCGGCGCGACCTGGTCCATGACCTCCTTGCGGCCGCCGTAGGCGCCGATCGGTAGCCCGCCGCCGATGATCTTGCCGAGCGCCGTCAGATCGGGCTCGATGGCGGCGTGGTCCGGGAACGCGGCGAACGTCTGGGCGCTGCCGTAGTGGAAGCGGAAGGCGCTGATGACCTCGTCGTAGATGACGAGGGCGCCCGCCTCGCGGGTCATCCGGCAGAGCCCCTCGAGGAAGCCGGGCTTCGGCATGACCATGCCGAAATTGCCGACGATCGGCTCCACCATGACGGCGGCGACGTCGTCGCCGAAAGCGTCCAGCGCCGCGCGCAGGCCGTCCAGGTCGTTGAACGGCACGGTAATGACCTCGTTTGCGATGCTGACCGGCACGCCGGCGCTGTCGGGGATGCCGAGCGTCGACGGGCCGGAGCCGGCGGCGACGAGCACGAGGTCGGAGTGGCCGTGGTAGCAGCCGGCGAACTTGATGATTTTGCTGCGCTTCGTGTAGGCGCGGGCGACGCGGATCGTCGTCATGACGGCTTCCGTACCGGAATTGACGAAGCGGACCTTGTCGAGCGACGGGATCGCGTCCTTCAGCATGCGCGCGAGCGTGATCTCGAGCTCCGTCGGCGTGCCGTAGAGCGTGCCGTTCGCGGCGGCCGCGGTGATCGCCTCGGTAATATGCGGATGCGCATGGCCGGTAATGATCGGGCCGTAGGCGCACAAGTAGTCGATGTAGCGGTTGTCGTCGACGTCCCAGAAATGGGCGCCTTGCGCGCGCTTCATGAAGACCGGCGCGCCGCCGCCGACGGCCTTGAACGAACGGGAGGGGCTGTTGACGCCCCCGACGATATGCTGCAGCGCTTCGGCGTATAACGCTTCCGAGCGCGGACGCTGCGTTGTGGACATGGATGGGGCCTCCTTGGAGCGGCGGGATGAACGCCGCCGGCAATAGATAATACGAAAACGCAATAACTCATTGTACATCCGCCGGACGGCGGAGCACAACAAAGAAGGGAGCGGCCGGCCGAACCGGTTCGCTCCCTTCTCGTATTCGCCTCGATGAATCGGCTGAATGAATCGTTCGACTGAACCGCTCGAATGAATCGCTCGATGAATGATTCGAATTAATCGTTCGAGCCGTTCGCGGTGTCGCCGCCCGACTTGCCGCTTGTCTTACCGCCCGACTTGCCGTCCGACTTGCCGTCCGACGAGTTCGTCACCGATCCGCTCGCGCCGTCCGCGCCTTGCGCGTCCGCCGGAGGCGCGACCGTCGAATCCTTCTGCAGCTCGTCTTGGACGAACTGGAGCAGCTTGTCTTCGTCGGAGATGGCGAGCACCGACGCGCCGCCTACCTTCTCGCCGCTGATCAGGTCCATCGGAGGCACCTGCGCCTGGCCGGCGATGTGGCTGTTCACGCCGAGCTGGCCGAGCTTGATCATGTCGTCGACGCCGATGTTCGTCTTGATGTAGCCTTGGACGCTGTCGACGATGTTCTTCATCTTGAGCAGGCTCCAGCCGCTCTTCATCTTGTCGGCTACGGCGCCGAGCAGCTTGCGCTGGCGCTCCGTGCGCGTGAAGTCGCTCATCGCGTCGTGGCGGAAGCGGACGTACTGCAGCGCCTTCGTGCCGTCGAGGTCCTGAATGCCCTTCTTCAGATGGATGTCGTAGCGGTTGCCGTCGGCATTGTCGACGTAGTTCATGTCCTTCTCGACGTCGAAGTTCTGAATGCCGCCGATCGCGTCGATGACGGACTTGAATCCTTCAAAATCCGTGTACACATAATATTGAATATCGAGGCCGAGCACTTCGCCGATCGTCTGCATGGCGAGGTCGGGACCGCCGACCGCGAAGGCGGTGTTGATCCGGTCGCTGCCGTGATCCTGAATGTGCACGTACGTGTCGCGAAGGACGGAGAAGAGGTGGATGTCCTTCTTGACCGGGTCGACGGACACGACCATCATGGAATCGGAGCGGGCTTTCTCGTTCTCCTGGAGGCCGCGGTTGTCGCCGCCCATGATCAAAATGTTCACGCGTTCCTTGCCTTCCCATTCCGGCGGCTTCTCGGCCGTCTTCACTTCGTAGTTCGTGAATTTGGGATCGGTGGTCGGCTTGCTCAAGGAATCGAGACCGTTATATACGCCGTAAGCCTGATAGACAAAATAACCGACGACCGCCAAGATCACGAGGGATACGCCGAGCAGCGCCCATTTCCAGGGCTTTTTGCGTTTCGGTTGCTTTGCTTTTGCGCGCGCCATTTTCGTTTGCTTCCTCCTTGTAATAGCCCGAAACCGGATGAGGATCGACCTGCTTCGGTGCAGTGAATGATGTCCGATCGTACCTGCTTGGCCATCGTTCCGCGGGGGCATTCGCATTGCCCGGGCTTGAAAATCCAGTATAGCATTACATATCATAAAATTATAAAATGGATTGTCGTAGAGAAGCAAGTTTTATCTGATAGGAACGAATAGGGTGGACATTTCCCAGGAAATGTCGAAACGGAGAGGAGCCGGATGCTGCATGCTGGCAATAGACGTCAAAGATTTGAGGAAGCAGTTCCGGGTACAGAAGAACCGGGAAGGCCTCGGCGGCGCGATGAAGGATTTGTTCAAGCGCCAATATAACGAAATTACCGCGGTCAAGGACATCAGCTTTCAAATCCCGCAGGGCGAGATTTGCGGCTATATCGGCGAGAACGGAGCGGGGAAGTCGACCACGATCAAGATGCTTACGGGCATTCTCGTGCCGACCTCGGGCCACCTCATGGTGAACGGCTTCGTGCCTTATAAAGACAGGGAAAAATTCGTCCGCGGCATCGGCGTCGTCTTCGGGCAGCGCAGCCAATTATGGTGGGATATCGGCGTCATCGAGTCCTTCCAGCTGCTGCGCAAGGTGTACCGCGTGCCGGAAGCGGAGTTCAAGAAAAGGCTCGACGAGCTGGTCGAGCGGCTGCAGCTCGGCGACCTGCTGAACCGGCCCGTGCGGAAGCTCAGCCTCGGCCAGCGGATGCGCTGCGAGCTCGTCGCGTCCCTGCTGCACAACCCGGCGATCCTGTTTCTGGACGAGCCGACGATCGGCCTCGACATCGTCGTGAAGACGGAAATCCGCGAATTCTTAAAAAAAATTAATCGGGAACAGGGCACGACGATCCTGCTGACGACGCATGATCTGCAGGATATCGAGGCGCTCTGCTCGCGCGTCATCATGCTCGACGACGGCCGCATTATCTACGACGGCGGCCTGGACGAGCTCAAGACCCGGTGGAGCAAAGGGCGGGAGCTGCAGTTCCAATTCGGCGAGCAGCCTTCGATCGACGCGCTGCGCCGTCTGACGAACGGCCTCGCGGGCGTGGAATGGACGGTCGACAACGAGCTGACGGCCACGATGTGGCTGCCGCACGCGGTGAACGTCTCGGAGGCGCTGGCGCGCGTCGTCGGAGGCACGTCGGACATCCGCGACATTAAGATCATGGAGACCAATACCGACGAGATCGTCCGCGAGATCTACTCGTCCGGCTCGGCGTCGAACGAAGCGGCCGCGAAGCTCGTCGCGGGTGCCTCGGCGGGCACCGCCGCGGCGGCCGACCCGGCCGAGGCGCCGCAGGCCGGCGCGGACGCGGCAGCCGCATCGCGCGGCCAAGCGGAGGCCGGGTCCGCCGGACAAGCCGAACCGGCCGCCGCGCCGGCCGAAGCCGCGAGCGGGGAGCCCGTGCCGGTCGGCGCCGGCGCGCCCGCGTCCGAGGAGCCGAAGCGATGAACAGCGCGTACTTGGACCTGATCCGCATCCGGTTTCTCATGATGCTCGCGTACCGCGTCAACTATTACAGCGGCATCGTCATCTACACGATCAACATCGGCGCCTATTATTTTCTGTGGGAGGCGATCTACGGGGACCAGAAGCTGCTCGCCGGCTTCACGCTCGCGCAAATGACGACGTACGTCGCGGTCTCCTGGATGGCCAGGGCGTTTTATTTCAATAACCTCGACCGCGAGATCGCGAACGAAATCCGCGACGGCAGCGTAGCCGTGCAGTTCATCCGCCCGTACAACTACCTGTTCGTCAAGCTGATGCAGGGCTTCGGGGAAGGACTGTTCCGGCTGCTGCTCTTCATGGGGCCGGGCCTTGCGGTCGTCTGCCTGATCTTTCCGGTCAAGCTTCCGACGGATCCGGGCGTCTGGGCCGTGTATCTCGTCATGCTGCTGTTCAGCTTTCTTATTAATACGCAGATCAACATGCTCGTAGGCTTGTTTGCGTTCTTCGTCGAAAATAACGAGGGGATGCTGCGCATGAAACGGGTGCTCGTCGATCTGTTCTCCGGCGTCATCGTGCCGATCTCGTTCTTCCCGGGCTGGCTGGCTGTCGCGATGAAGTGGCTGCCGTTCCAGGCGATCACGTTCCTGCCGAGCTCCGTCTTCACCGGCCGGATCGCGGGGGACGAGGTGCTGCGGGTCGTCGGCATTCAAGTCGTCTGGTTCGTCGTCCTGATCGTGCCGATCGCCTGGGTATGGCGTCAGGCGCGGGGCCGGCTGTTCGTGCAGGGAGGGTAAGGAATCATGTTTTATTGGTCGCTCGCAGCGGAATATATGAAAAACTACGTCAAAACCAAGCTGACCTACCGTGCCGATTTCTGGATCGAGGTGCTGTCGGACCTGCTCTTCCAGGCGGTCAACCTCATCTTCATCCTGATCGTGTTCCGGCATACGCCGACGCTCGGCGGCTGGACCGAGGCCGAGGTGGTGTTCGTGTACGGCTACTTCATGGTGCCGTCGGGCATCTTCGGCATGCTGTTCAACATCTGGAATTTCAGCGAACGGTATATCGTCAAGGGCGAGATGGACCGCGTGCTGACGCGTCCCGCCTACAATCTGTACCAGGTGCTGCTCGAAAATCTCGATCCGCCGTCCCTGTTCGGCTCGCTCGTCGGGGTCGTCATCATAATGCTCACCTGGGGTGAGCTCGGCCTGGCGTTCCACCTGACGGACTTCCTGCTGCTGGCCGTCTTCACGGTCGGCTCCGTCTTGATCTACGCGGGCATCTTCACGGCGCTGACGGCGATCTCGTTCTACTCGGACGCGCCGACGGGGATTCTGCCGCTCATGTACAACATCTCGTCTTACGGCCGGTATCCGGTCAACATTTATAACAAGGTCATCCGCTTCCTGCTGACGTGGCTGCTGCCGTTCGCCTTCACGGGCGTCATTCCGGCGTCGTACTTCCTCGGGCATAACGAGACGGGGCTGACGGACCTGGCGCCGTACACGCCGCTCATGGGCGTCGTCGTGTTCGGCATCGGGCTGCTGGTCTGGAACCACGGCGTCAAGCGGTACCGGGGCGCGGGCTCGTAACGGCGCGCGCCGAAAGCGGAACGATCAACGAAGAAGGAGGCAAGGAACGATGCCAGTGAAAGCGAAAGCGATCGTGGGGAAAAAAGCGCCGGATTTCACGCTGCCGGCCATGGGCGGGCGGGAAGTCCGCCTCAGCCAGTTCGCCGGCCATAAAGTGGTGCTGTTCTTCTATCCGAAGGATCTGACGCCGGCGTGCACGCAGGAGTCGTGCGATTTTCGCGACGCATACGCGGAGTTCGGGAAGCATAACACCGTCGTGCTCGGCATCAGCAACGATCCGGCGGAGAGGCACGAGAAGTTCGCGGCGAAGTACGAGCTGCCGTTCGAGCTGCTGGCCGACACGGAGCATAAAGTATGCGAGCTGTACGGCGTCTGGCAGCTGAAGAAGCTGTACGGCCGCGAATACATGGGCCTCGTCCGCTCGACGTTCCTGATCGACGAGAAGGGCAAGCTCGTCCGGGAATGGCGCAACCTGCGCGTGAAAGGTCACGTACAGGAGGTGCTGGCGGCGGCGAGCGAGCTGTGATGGTTCGCTAGAGCGTAGTCAGGGAAGAGGAGAAGGGCGTTCGCGCAAGCCGGCATGGGCCGGTACGTGCGGACGCCTTTTTTTGCGCGGCTGGGAGTAAATTGGCCGAGGCGGTCCGGCGGAAGGTGTAAAGCAGGCGTTTGCTGGCGAAACTAGCAAGTAGAGGATTTCAATAGGTTTGGAAGAGTAGGAGATGATCAGTGCCATGATCTCGAAACCATCGATGCCGAAATCGTTGACGCATCAAGGAGATATCGGGGCGGAGCCCCAATTCGCGCCGGAGGCGGACCTGTGGCCCGAAGCGGCGCAGCAGTCGCTGCAGCTGATGCTGGCGCGCGTGAACAGCGTGCTGCTCGGCAAGGAGCAGGTCGTCTCGCGGGTGTTCGGCGCACTGCTGGCCGGCGGCCACGTACTGCTCGAGGACGTGCCCGGTGTCGGCAAGACGCTGCTCGTGCGCGCCATCGCGCGGGTCATCGGCGGCGAGTTCCGCCGCATTCAGTTCACGTCGGACCTGCAGCCAGCGGACGTCGTCGGCGGGATGGTGTGGGACGGCAAGCGGGGCGAGCTCGTGTTCCGCCAAGGACCGCTCATGGCCAACGTCGTGCTGGCGGACGAGATCAACCGCACGCCGCCGCGCACGCAGTCCGCGCTGCTCGAAGCGATGGAGGAGCGGAGCGTGTCCGCCGACGGCGAGACGCGGCCGTTGCCGCAGCCGTTCATGCTGCTCGCGACGCAAAATCCGCTGCGCGACGACGGCACCTACCCGCTGCCGGAAGCGCAGCTGGACCGGTTCATGATGCGCCTGTCGATCGGCTATCCGTCGCCGGAGGACGAGATCGGCATGCTGGCGTCCGGCCGGCAGCGGCTGCTGCCGGAACTGCTGCGGCCGGTCATCGTGCCGGAGGAATGGATGCGGATGCAGAAGGACGCCCAGTCGGTGCACGTGCACCCCGCGCTGCTCGCGTACGCCGTGCACGTCGTCGGCGCGACGCGCGCCTCGGCGGAGCTGCAGCTCGGGGCGAGTCCGCGCGCGACGCTGGATTGGGTGCGCGCCTCGCAGGCGGAGGCGTACGTCGCGGGCCGGCGCTACGTCGTGCCGGACGACATGAAGGCGACGGCGGAGCCCGTGCTGGCCCACCGGCTGCTCGTGCGGGACGAGGCTTGGGTGAAGGGGCGCACGGCGGTGAAGGTGCTGGCGGATATTATGGCGGCGGCGCCGGTGCCGGCGTCCGAAGGCGGACGCCGGCGGTGACGGGCCGGGCTGCCGCCCGGAAGCGGCGGGCGGCTGGGCGCGGAACGGCAAGCCGCGCGGTGCGGGATTCGAGCGCGGATGAAGGGGGATCGGCAACGCATGGCGGCGGTAACGATGCGCGAATTTGGAAGAGAAAGCGGTGGGAAGATGAGCACGGCGGGAACGAAGCAGAGCGCGGACCGCGGACAAGCGGCGAACGCGGCGCCGGATGCGGTGGCGTCCGGCGCGGGAGACAAGCAGGAAGCCGGAGCGGCAGGCGTGCGCGGGGCCTCGGCGGATAAGCGGGGCGGCGGTGCGCCGGCGGCACGAGGGACGGCCGCAGAGGCCGGCATGCGGCCGGACACGGCCGAGCCGGTGCCGGGGACGGCTGGGCTGCGCGGCCGGTTCGCGGCGCGCGCGGCGGCGCTCGTAGTGCTCGCGGCCGCGGGGTTCGCGCTGCTGGAGCGGGGCGGCGCGGTGGAATGGCTGTTCGCGGCCGCAGCGGCGCTGACCGCGGCGTGCGGGCTGCTGCTGCCGTACGCGTCGCTCGGCCGCATCCGGGCGGAGCGGATCGTATACGGCGCGGACGGACTCGCCGATGGCGGCGAGCTGCGCGTCCGGCTCACGCTCACGCTGAGCCGCATGCTGCCGTTCACATGGGTATGCCTCGAGGAGGAGATCGTCCGGGCACCGGGCGGCGGGGATACGGCGGTTGTGAAGGATGCGACAGCCGCAACAGCCGCGAAAGGTTCGGCGGATAAGTATGCGTCGAGAAACGGGACGGGTCCGAAGGGACGGAAGGGACCGGCGGATTCGATCGGTCCGCAAAGCACGGAGCGCGCGAAGAAGCCGGCGGAGCGCGGCGTCCAAGTCGTGCGGGCGCTGCTGCCCGGCTTCCGCAAGCGCCTGGTATTGGAGTACACGGTCGCAGGGCTGCAGCGCGGCGAGCTGGCATTTAATCCAATCGCGCTGACCTGCGGCGACATGCTCGGGTTGACGGTCCGCACCGTGCGGGTCGACTGCCCCGGCCGCGCGCTCGTCAAGCCGGCGCCGCCGGCCGGCGAACGGCTCGGCCCGCTGCCGGGCTTCGAACCCGAGCAGGCCCGGCAGGGCCTGCAGCCGGTATCCGCGTTTGGCGGGCAGATGGCGGCCGCCGCTTCCCGGCTTCGCCGGGATGGAGCGGGCCCGGAGCTGCGCGCCTACGCGCCGGGCGATTCGCTGCGGCGCGTCGACTGGCGCGCGATGGCGCGCGGGCTCGGCATGCAGACGCGGATGAGCGAGGCCGAGGAAGCGGGCGCGATCATTGTGCTGCTGGACGTGTCGCCGTCCGCCTACGGCAAGGCGCGCCGGCTGTTTGACGCGAACGCGGGGCGCGCCGCGGCGATACTGCGGGAGGCAGCGCGTGAGGGGAAGCGCGTCAAGGTGCTGACCAACGCGGTCGCGGACGGCGTCATCCACGACGGCGGCAGCGCCGGCGACGCGCTGCGCGAGGCTGAGACGCGCCTCGCTAGGCTGCGGCTCGGCGACGCCGCGAAGCCGATGTCGCAGCGGCTGTCCGACATCGTTGCCGGGGCGCCGCGCGGCGCCTCCGTCATTTGCCTGACGGCGGGACGGACGGAGAACGCCGAGGCGATCGCGCGGCCGTCGGGCGATCCGGGCAATATTTCGTACGGCGCGAAGCTTGCCGGCGTGCGCGGCATCCGGCTGCACCTGCTGCTATCGGTGCACGAGGCGGGGGGAGACGCCGCCGAACGGAGCTGGCAAGAGCGGCTGCGGGGCACGGGCTGCGGCGTGAAGGCGATGCCCGTCCCGGCAGGCTATGCGAACACGGCGCCGCGGCTGGCTGCGGCGGCGGTAAGCGCCGGAAAGGAAGGAGGCGGTCTGCATGCCGAACCCGCGAACGGATAGTAGGGGAGGCGGTCCGGGAAGCGGCCCGGGCAGCGGCGGTGGCGGCATGAACCCGCCGGCTGCGCGCCTTCCGTCCAAGCGGCAGGAGGAACGGGAGGGGCTGCATTTTTTCCGCTACGGTTCGCGCCGGCTGATCACCAGTTTGCTGCTGTACGGGCTGATCGTCGAATGGCTGCTGCCGCTGGAGCAGCTGAAGTCGTATACGGAGCTGTATCAGATCAGCCCGCTGCTCGCCGCGGTCGGTCTGTATCTGGCGGTGGGCCTGTTTGTACCGCCGACGTGGGCGGCGCTGGCGCTGAACGGCCTCGTCACGGTCGGGGCGGTCCTCGTCCTGTTCGAGCCGCATTACGGCTCCATCGCCGGGTCGGTATCCGGCTTCGCGCGCGCGGTCCGGCAGGACGCGCTGCATGTTCTGCGGGCCGAATTCATGCTGAGCGGCGAGCTGCGCACGCTGCTTCTCATCGGCGGGCTCGGCATGATGGCGATCGCCGTGCAGTCGCTCATGTGGCTGCGGCAGTGGGGGCTTGGCCTGACGGCGCTGACGGCGCTGTATTTGCTGCTGCTGTACGGCTTTCTCGGCTTGGACGTGTTTCCGGGCCTGCTGCGGGCCTGCGCGGAAGGGCTGGTGCTGAGCGCGCTCGTGACGGTGCCGCGGATCGAGCGGCTCGCCGGCGTGCCGGACGTGTTCGCAGCGGCGGCCGGCGGGAGCGGCGGCGGAACCGGCGACACCGGCAAGGGACGCGGCCGGAAGCCCGTGCAAGGATGGCTCGCCGGCTGGACTATCGGCTGGTGGAGCGGGGCGGCGTGGCTCGCCGTGCTCATCCTGGCGGCGAGCATCGGCGCGGCCTGGGGCTGGTCGAGCGGCACGTCCGCGAAGCAGGCGCCTTGGGCGGCGGACGTCGTCCGCTGGGGCGAAGCCCGGTGGGACAAGGCGGAGGACGGGCATTCACCGGAGTCGACGGCGGCAGAGGAAGCGATGGCCGAGTCCGGGCTCGGCGGCGGCGCGGGGCGTACGGGTTACGGCTTCGACGATACCAAGCTCGGCGATCCGCTCGCGTCCGACGATACGGTGCTGTTCACGGTGACGGCGCCGGAAGCGGGGTATTTGCGCGGCGACAGCAAGGCCGTCTATACCGGGAAGGGCTGGGAGCAGGACGGGCACGACTGGCAGAAGCTGAGCGTCCGTGAAGCCGCGGAAGCCGCGGACGACGGCGCGTCCGGCGTCGTCGTGCAAACCGTGACGCCTGCCAAGCCGACCGTCGGCTACCCGCTGTTCACCGGCGGCGCCGATTCGGCCGTGACGGCGCTGAAGCTGCAGCTCGCCCCGAAAGGCGCCGCCGCCTCCTATTGGCGGGACGCCGATACCGGGGCGCTCTATCCGGGCGGCGACGAGGACCGGGTCGTGCAGTACACGGTCGCAACGAAGCTGCCGAACGAGGTCGACGTGCGAAGCGTCGGGACGGAAGGCGCTGCGGGGAGCGGCGGCGGCGCGTCGGCGGAGGCGTCCGCGCCGGAGGGCATGCCCTCGCTGACGGCTGAAGCGGAGCGCGCCTACGTGCAGCTTCCCGACGGTCTGCCCGCGCGGATCGGTGCGCTCGCGGCGCGGATCATCCAGGACGCCGGCAATCCGGCCGGGCGCTATGAACAGGCGCAGGCGATCGCGGATTACTTGCGCGCGAACTATGTGTATACGCTGACGAACACAGCAGCGCCGAAGGCGGGCGCGGACTTCGTCGACGATTTCCTGTTCCGGCAGCGGGAAGGGTACTGCGTCCATTTCGCGTCCGCGATGGCGGTGCTGCTGCGGACGCAGGGCATTCCGGCGCGGTACGTGAAAGGCTTCGCCCCGGGCGAGCCTGCGGTAGCGGCTGCGGCCGGCGGCGAGGCCGGCCGGTACGCCGTGCGCGCGAGCGACGCGCATGCGTGGGCGGCGGTATGGTTCCCGGGCGCCGGCTGGGTGCCGTTCGAGCCGACGCCGGGGTTCGCGCCGCCGGAGGGCGGTGCGGCGGGCGGCGCCGAAGCGGGGGCGACGGCGCCGGACGCCGGGGAACCGGCGGGCGAGGGCCGTCCCGCGGACGGCGGCGCGTCCGCGCGC
>NZ_JBHSHY010000019.1:0-74009 GCF_042653205.1 Paenibacillus sp. GCM10023250
AGCCCCATAAATTTCTTCATCTACAACTTCATTCCAATGGTCTGTTACCTGCGAAGAAGAACACTCGGTCAAAATCTAAGAAACCGAGAGTATTTAAGAGAAAAGTGATTCTCCATAGAGGGAGGATAGTTGAAGCGATTAGTCGAAAACAGCAGTGAATGGCTAGGAAAAACGGGCTTGTTTGGCGAGTATTTAAAAAGTTAGAGAAGTTTATAAAGGTACTTCATTTGATCGCATTGGATTAAACCCCTCAGTACGATGCGGTTTCCAAACGGGATACGATAGCTCAATAGACACGAAGAAACGGCAGCTGGCTGCCGTTTCCCCAACTAGCAGGTTATCCTATGACCATCCTAGGAGTTGATCGTATGCGTGCTTCGATGAGGCTGACCCGGCATTTGAACGACCGTTCGTTCCGCCATAGCATCACCTTCACGTCATTCCGCTTCAAAGGATCGATGACTTCGCAATCGTTCCGCGTCGACGGCCAATCCAACCGCGTGCAGGTGATCACCGTCCAGACCCGGGCGGAGGGCGCCGAGGCGGCACCGCGGATCGGGTACTTGCTCGTGAATGCCCGCACGGACCGGCCGGTAACGGACCGCCACGTGGTCGCCGGCGTCCGAATGGCGCATTTCGCCTTTGTCGTGCCTGCCGGCACGTACAAGCTGAAAATCGTGAATGAGGGCGAGGATCGAGCGGACGTTCGGGGCGTTCTTTTATATAAGTAGCAAACGGGAGGGAGCGGCCCCTCCCGTTGGTTTTAGACGTTATACATCGCCGACTTCCTTCAATTTCGGCGCTTTGTCCTTCTTACGGGACAAGCCTGACATGAAGTTGGATGCGCCGAACAAGTTCGCGAGCGCCGGCACGACGAGCCCCATGAACACGAACGCGTACAGGATCAGCCCGACGACGATGCCCGCCCCGATCTGCAGCAGCGTGTTCACGCCCGACATCATGAGCGCGGCGAACGTGCCGCCCATGATAATCGCGGCGGAGACGATGACGCCGCCGGTCGTGGACATCGCCTTCGCCATCGCGTCCCGGATGCCGCCCGGCCGGTATTCCTCCTTGAACCGCGCCATCAGGAAGATGCTGTAGTCGACCCCGAGCGCCACGAGGATGAGGAAGATGAAGAACGACGCGCTCCAGGACAGCCCTTCCTTGCCGAGCAGGCGGACGAAGATGAATTCCACGATGCCCATCGTGACCAGGTAGTTGAAGCCGAGCGACAGCAGCAGATACAGCGGCGCCACGATCGAGCGGAGCATGAGCATCAGCACGATGAAGATGCCGATCAGGACGAACGCGCCCGTCCGCATGAAGTCGCTCTTCGAGATCGCCTTCAGCTCCGTGATTTGCGCCGAGGTGCCGGAGATGTACAACTTCGCGTCCTTCAGGGCGGTGCCGCTGAAGCTGTGCGCCAGCGCGTCGCGGACCTGGCCGACGGTATCCTGCGCTTCCGGCGAGTACGGATTGACGGCCAGCACGACGTCGAACTTCGCGGTCTTGCCGTCCTTGGAAATGTAGTAGTCCAGCGCCTGCCGCAGCTCCGGACTGTCGAGCGCCGACTGCGGCAGGTTCCAGCCCGGGATCTGGCTGTCGCCGATCGCCTGCTGCGCCGCCTTGACCTGCGTCAGTCCGGCCGAGACGTCGCCGAGCCCCTTCGCGCCCGATTGCAGCCCGCCGGTCAACTCCTTCAGACCGCCGCTCAGCTTCGCGGCGCCTTCGGCGGCTTCCGTCTGGCCGGCCGCGAGCTGGCCGAGGCCGCTGGCCGCTTGGGAGACGCCGGGGGTCAGCTGCGCGAAGCTGGACGACAACCGGTTCGCGCCGTCCTTCAGCTCGTTCAAGCCGCCGGATACCCCCTGCTGCTTGCCGAGCAGCCGCTGCATGGCGGCATCGTCCTTCAGCTCGGGATGGGCCTTTAGCAGCGCGCTCAGATCGGCGCTCATGGACGCCGAGACGGCGGCGCTCCGCGCAAGCCCGTCTTCGAGCCGCTTCGCGCCCTGGGACGCCTGCTGCAGGCCGCCGCGAATTTGATTCAGGCCGCGCTGCGCGTCCTTCGTCTTTGCGGCCATCGTCCGCAGGCCGCTCGTCAGCTTGTCGACGTCGCCCCGGCCGCCGGAGACGGACGCTTCGGCCTCCTTCAATCCGCCCGCGACCTGATCCACGCCGTCCTTGAGCTGCTGGATCGCCTCCGACGTCTTGGTCAATTGGCCGGAGACCGTCAGATCGGCGAGCTGCGCGCCGAGCGGCCGGACGGCGCTGCGCACTTCCTTGACGCCGCTCAGCTTCGCGACGTTCGCGCTGGCCGTCTCCATCGCCGCGAGCGCGGCGGGATCGCGCATGGAGTCCGGCGACGCGATCGCGATCGACAGCGGGAACACCTCGCCGGAGCCAAACGTGCGCTCCACCTGGCGGAAGCCTTGCACGGAGCCGAGCTTCGGATCGATTTCCGCCAAGTCGTCGAAGGAGCGCTTGTTCTGGAACAGCAGCGTCACCGGCGCGAGCACGATCACGGTCACGAGGATGATCGCGACCGGCCGGCGCGCGGAGAACGCCGCCATGCCCGCCCACAGCTTGGATTCGCCGTGGCCTTGGCCCGCGGCGATCCGGGTCGGCCAGAACGCCGCCTTGCCGAAGATCATCAGCAGCGCCGGCGTCAAGGTGAGGCCGGCGATCAGCGTGACGGCGACCCCGATGGCGACGCCGGCGGCGGACTGGTACAGGCCGAACTGGGCGAAGCCGATCAGGAAGAACGCGACGAACACGGTGCTCGCGGAGAAGGCCACCGTCTTGCCGACGGTCCGGATCGTGCGCACGAGCGCCTCGACCTTGTCGCCGTCGCGGCTCAGCTCTTCTCGGAATCGCTGGATGAGCAGGATGCAGTAATCCGTGCCCGCTCCGAACATGACCGCGATCAGGAACGACTGCGTGAACGAGGAGACCGGCATGCCCCAGTGTGTCGCCGCGGCGACGAGCCCGGTCGTGATGACGAGCGAGAGGCCGATCGTGATGAGCGGGACGAACGGCGCGACCGGCGAACGGAAGACGATCAGCAGGATGACAAGGACGAGCGCCACGGTCAGCAGCTCCGTCTTCTTCAGGCCGTTCTCGGAGCTCTGCTGGAAGTCCTTGCCGATCGGCGCGCTGCCCGTCAGCTCGACCTTGCTGCCGGCCGGGGCATCCTTGATCCGGCCGTCGAGCTCGCCCACGGCGTCCTGCGTCAGCGCGTCGTTGTCCGCGCCCGAGAAGCCGACGATGAGCATCTCGGTCGTGCCGTCCTTGCTGCGGAATTTGGACGCCAATTCGGGCGTCTCGTACGCCGACTGGACGGACTGGAAACCGTCCTTGCCGCTCAAGCCCTCGAGCTCGGCCGCTTTGGCCTTGAGCCAGGCCCGGTCTTGATCGGTCAGGCCGCCGTCCCTGGAATAGACCAGAATGGCGCTCGATTTGGTCGTCGCCTCGGGATTGATCTCTTCGAGCAGGCGCTTGGCGACGACGGATTCGGAATCGGCCGGCACGAATTTCTGCTCGGTCTGACGCACGATGTCGGCCAAATTGGGCAAAAACAGCACCGACGCGACGGTAATCGCAAGCCATCCGAACAAGACCGCCCACCTGGCGCGGGCGATGCCGCGGATGAACTTTTCTGTCATCGGGAATACCTCCTTAAGCTGGGCTTTCTCTATGCATAGTTATAGCGCATGGAAAATCGTAAAGTCAATAATCATATACCAACGGTCATAATTTCTCCATATCCCTTGGAATCCAGTATTGAATTGGAGGAGAGCTTAGGATACGCAGCAGCGGAGATCCGTGGTGGCAGCTAGTCTTGATAGAAAATGACCGCGGGTCATATATGGTTTACGCCCTAGAGCGGCTGTGCTACAATGGGGGGGGACACAACGTCTGACGATGGAGGACGCCGACATGAACCGCGAGCAGAAGAAAGAACTGACCCGGGCCCGCATCAAGGAAGCCGCGCTGGCTTTGTTTTCCGAGCAGGGCTACGAGACGACGACGGTCGAAGCCATTACCAAGCAGGCGGGCGTTGCCAAAGGAACCTTTTTCAACTATTTTTCGTCCAAGGACGATCTTCTATGCGATTTGCAAGGTTTTTTTGCCATGAATGAGGTCGTGAAGCTGAAGGGCACGCCGGGGCCTCTCGTACCGCGGCTGCAGCTGCTCGTCTTCGAGCTCGTCAAGCGCTTCGAGATGAACAAGCCGCTGACGCGCGCCTTGTTCCAGGGCATGCTGGCCACCAACGCCGCGCTCGACCTGCACAACCGGCTGCTCGCCGATCTGTCGGAAGCGCTGCTGCCGCTCGTGCTGCAGGCGCAGGAGAACGGCGAGATCCGCAAGGACATGCCGCCGGAGATGCTGGCGCAGCAAGCGTTCCAGACGTATTTCGGCACGCTGATCGTCTGGGCGATGGAGGCTGGGGACGAGCCCCTCGCCACCCGGATGACGATGACCTTCGAATTGTTCTTCAAAGGCATCGCCCCGCAGTAACGGGACCGGCCGCCCCCTCCGCTCCTGGATGACGCGCTATCGCGGCGCCGCCGCCCGCTTGCTAAGACGGCAATGCCAAAAAAACAGCTCCGGTCTCTTCCCGATGTCGGGAAAGAGCCGGAGCTGTTTTGGCGTGCGCGGGAAGCGCGATCAACGGGTGCCGCGCGCGACTGCGTGCGGATGGAGCGGCCCAAGCTCAAAAGCCGGCCAGCTCGCCGTCGCCGCGGATCGCCGCTGCGCTATGCGGCACGTTCGGGTGAAAGTAGCCGCTCCCCCGGAACGGCCGTCCGCCCGCGGTAATGCCGCTGACGGCGACGCCGATGTCGTCGCTCTCGCTGAACATGCGCAGCAGCGTATGCTGCGTCATGCCGTCGATCTCGACGTACCACAGCTTGCGGCCGGCATCCGCCACGACGACGAGCTGCGCCGCCGAGAACGCCAGCTTCGTCGCCGCGCCGCCGTGCGCGATGGATAATTCCGCTACGTGATAGGTGTCCAAGACGAGGGCGCCTCCTAATTCGGATTCGCGGGAGCCGGCGCCGCCGCGCATGCGCGCGTGTCCGGCCGGCCGAGCCCGAAAAGTTATTCCCCCATTGTAAAGGCGCTCTGCCGGCATTGCAACAAATCCGCCGGACGGCGCGTATAAAGTACGATTGGCATTTTACAGATATTGGCTGTCCGAACAATATAAAGGGGGAATCGGAATTGGTCAACCATCGGCATGCGCAAGGCGAAAGGAACGGAAAACGAACGGGCCGCAAAAAAGCGGCGCAAGCATCCGTCGCGGCGCTGCTCGCGCTGGCGCTGGCGCTCGGCGGCTGCAGCTCGAATTCGGATGACGAAGGGGCGAATTCGGGGAACGCCGCGGCGGACAACGCGGAGACGAATGCCGGCTCGTCGGCAGATTCGACCGCCAATGCGGGACCGGGTTCGCCGGGCGATTCGGGCAAGAACGGCGCCGCCGGCGATTCGTCCGGCTCGGATGAACCGGCCGCGGACGGAGAGCGCGGAGATTCGGCCGTCGAGCCGGAGCGGGGCGGCGGGGGACGCGGGTCCCAGTACGACGCTTCCAAGCCGGGGCAGCTGACCGCGGGCGAATGGAACGACACGCTCGCCTGGAAATCCTGGCAGCGCCTGCTGGACGGCGCCGAAGCAAGGGAGAGCCAGTCGTACTGGTCGATGTTCCCCGAGCGGCGCCTGGAGGTCGACGTCACGGCGGGCGGCAAGCCGGTCGCGGATGCGGAGGTGACGCTGACCGGCCGGGACGGGGAGATCGTCTGGGAGGCGCGCACGAATAACGAAGGCGTTGCCTACGCCTACGCGGGCCTGTACGACGACCAGGACCAGCAGGCGGAATTCGGGGTGACCGTCGAAGCGGGGCAGCAGCGGAAGCGCTTCGAGAACGTGCCGATCCCGCGCGGGCAAGCGCTCAAGGTCGAGCTCGGGGAGGCGGTTCAGCCGCCGAAGGCGCTCGACCTGCTGCTCTTGGTCGATACGACGGGCTCGATGGAGGACGAATTGAATTACTTGAAGACGGAGCTGAAGGACGTCGTACGGCGCGTCGACCGGGACAACGGGCAGCAGCTGGACATCCGGGTCAGCGCGAACTTCTACCGCGATCGCGGGGACGAGTACGTGGTCAAGCCGTACCCGTTCACAGACGATATCGACGAGACGGTCGCACGGCTGTCCGAACAGGACGCCGCCGGCGGCGGCGATTTTCCGGAAGCGGTGGACGAAGCGCTGGCGAATGCCATCGGCAAGCATGAGTGGAGCGAGCGCGCGCGGGCGAGGCTGCTGTTCCTCGTCATGGATGCGCCGCCCCATCGCGACCGCAAGATCGTGAAGCGGCTGCAGGAGCTGACCGAAGACGCCGCGGCGGCAGGGATCCGGATCGTTCCGGTCGCCTCCAGCGGGGTGGACGCCCATACGGAATACCTCATGCGGTTCATGGCGTCGGCCACGGGCGGCACGTATTTATTTTTGACGGATCACAGCGGCATCGGCAACGATCATCTGGAGCCTGCGGTCGGCGAATACGAGGTGAAGGCGCTGAACGACCTGCTCGTGGAAGTCATCAATCGTTTCGCGTCGTAATCGGCAGGATTTTGTCGAAAAATAGTTGAAACGAGGCGTTCGAAACAAACTGGACAAGTGACGCGGAATGGTACAAACTAGAAGGGATTAGCTGAATTTCGGTCCTGATTTCCCGTCGACGCCGGTTCTGTCGAATGGGGGCCGGACCTCGATCTAATAGACCGCTCGCCTCGCTCGGGCGATGCGGCAAGAGCAGACGCCGCCGGACATCCGGCGGCGCCTCCCGGTTTTCCGCCGGCCTGCGGCCGTTCGACGCGGCAGAGGCCTGCGGACCGCGGCTGGACAACCGCGCTTCGCCGCTCAAGCGCCCGGACACCGGACGGCGTCCGGGTGCTTGCGCGGCACAATCATCTACGGCTGCATGTCGAAGGAGGACATCATGTCACTTACCCGGGCGGAAAAAATCACGATGGGGACCGCGTTCTCCGCCATACTCAGCTTTGTCCTCTTGCGCGCGCTGCACGGCGGGGCGCATGAACCGCTGCCGCCGCGCGTATACCTCTTTCTCCATTCCGGCATGGAATTGTTCGGGTTCGCCGTCTGCTTCGCCATACTCGTGTTCGGCTGGCTGTTTTTCGTCGATTCGCTTACGAAACATCGGCTCTTCACGGCCGCCCTGTTCGGGGCCGTGGGCGCGCTCAATCTGCTCCACGCGCTGACCTCCCCGGGCATGCCGTTCTTCCGGGCGGCCGGCGGCTTGACGCTCTCGCAGCTCTTCGCGATGTCCGCGCAGCTGGCCGGAGCCGTCGGACTGTGCCTCATCTTCCGGCATCGCGACTCGCTCGTGCCGGCCTCTCGCCGGCTTCCGGCTTTCGCGGCTTCCGCGACGCTCGCGTGCTTGGCCTCGGGCAGCTATTTCCTGTTTGACGAACAAGCGGCGCTGTTCGGTGGACGTTCGGCGATGCTGCTTCGCATCGCCGCGCAGAGCCTCATCGCGTTCGGTTATCTCGGCGCGATCGTCCTCGTGCTGTACCGCCGCCGGACAGAGCGGCCGCAGGCGGCGCTCGCGATCGTTCAGTCGCTCGTGTTCTTCCTCCTCTCGGATTTGCAATTCATGCTAAGCTTCGGCCAGTCCGGCAGCGACATGCTGATCGGCCACGCGTACAAGCTGGCGGGCTGCTATTTCCTGATGAAAGGCGTCTATTACGTCACGGTCGAGGAGCCGTACCAGGCATGCGAGCGGACGGAATCCCGCGCTCGCTTCCTCGCGTACCACGACGAGCTGACCGGCCTGTCCAACCGCCGGCTGCTGATGGAGCAGCTTCAGGAGGAGCTGCAGCGCGCACGGCTGACGAACGGACGGGTCGCCGTGTTCCTGCTCGACATCGACCGATTCAAGACGATCAACGACGCGCTCGGCCATTCCGCCGGCGACCGGATGCTGCAGGCCGTGTCGGAGCGGCTGCGCCGCGCGGCGCCGGCGAAGCGCGTCTACCGGATGGGCGGCGACGAATTCGCCCTGCTTCTGCCTTGCGCGGAGTCTGGCAGCGAGCCGGCCGAGCGGCAGGCGAAATCGATCATGGGCCTGTTCGACGCGCCGTTCGTCCTGGGCGAAGCGGAGTATCACGTCACGATCAGCCTCGGCATCAGCTTCTACCCGCAGGACGGCGACAGCGTCGAGGCGCTGCTCAAGAACGCGGACACGGCGCTTTACTCGGCCAAGGCGTATCGCAACGAGTATTGCAGCTACGCGCCGGAGATGAACCGCCAGGCGCATGACCGCCTTCGCCTGGAAAGCGATCTGCGCCGCGCGATCGAAGAGGAGCAGTTCGCGCTCGCCTACCAGCCGCTCGTCAATTTGCGCAGCAACCAGGTCGTCGGCGTGGAAGCGCTGGTACGCTGGCAGCATCCCCAGCGGGGACTGCTGCCGCCGGGCGAGTTCATTCCGCTTACGGAAGAGAACGGGCTCATTCTCCAGCTTGGGGAATGGGTGCTCGGCGCCGCTTGCCGGCAAAACAAAGCTTGGCAGGACGCCGGGCTGCCGCCGATGATGATGTCGGTCAACCTGTCGATGCGCCAGTTCCGGCAGCATCAGCTGGCCGAGCGGATCAAGGCGATATTGGAGCAGAGCGGCATGCCGCCGCAGTACTTGGAGCTGGAAATCACGGAGAGCATGACGAGCGACGTGGAATTCGCGGCTGACACGCTGGCTAGCCTGAAGGAGCTCGGCGTGCAGATCAGCATCGACGATTTCGGTACCGGCTACAGCTCGCTCAGCTCGCTCAAGCGGTTCCCGGTCGACAAGCTCAAGATCGACCGCTGCTTCGTGAACGACTTAACGCAAGGCGGCAGCGACGCCGCCATCGTGTCGACGATCACGGCCATGGCCAAACATTTAAAGCTGAAGGTCACCGCCGAAGGCGTGGAAAACGATGAACAGGTCAAGTTCCTCCGGGAGCGCGATTGCGAGGAGGCGCAGGGCTTCTATTACACGCAGCCGATTCCGGCCAATCTGTTCGAGAATTGGTTCCGCCACCGCAGTCAGACGGCTTGACCGGGCCGGGAGAGGAGGCTGAAGGCCGATGGCCGAGCGGGAACACCGCATGTTCGTTTACGGCTCGCTGCTGCCGGGTCAAAGCAATCACGCCGTCGCGGCGGGTCACATTCGGCAGGCCGTACCGGGCGTCGTGCATGGCCGGCTCGTCGATTGCGGGGCGTATCCCGCGCTCGTACGGGACGGCTTGGCGCAGGCACAGGGAGCTCACGTGAGGGGACTATGGATCACGGTCGGCGACCGCGGGTTGCGGGCGATGGATGCGCTCGAGGAGTATGAAGGGGCCGAAGAGGTCAACGATTACGCTCGCGTGTGGACCGCGGATGCCGAATTCCCGGATCGGGCCGGCTGGGTTTACGTCTGGGAAGGACCGCGGGACCGTCCGGCCATTCGGGAAACGTACTGGCCGGACTATACCGCGCGCAAGCGGATGGATCGCGCGTAGACGTCTATTTGCCGGGGAAGGCGGGGGAGACGGATAATTGCAAGGTTTCGTCACGCTCAGCGGGTTCGCTGAGCGTTTTGGCGTTGTTCATCGTATGGATAATGCCGAAGGCCAGAAGCATGAACGCCATGGTGATGAAGACGACCCGCTTGATGAAATGAATCGTCGACGTCCCGTCGTCCCGGTGAATGCGGCGGCGGCGAATGGATTGACGCCAGATGAGCACCGCCGGCGACATCAGCACGAGCAGGCCGACGACGAGCACTTCCTTGCGAAGCGCCATCCCGAGCGGGAAGATGTTAATCGCGGCGTACAGCAGCGCTTCGATGACGAGCACCTGGATCGGCACGACGAGCCCGACCTCGGAGGCGGCGCGGCGTTTCGTGCGGCTGACCGGCTTCCCGGCATCCCGGGGCTGAAGCTTGGCCAGCTGCAGCAGGCGAGGCAAGGAGAAGAACGCGATGGCGGCCGTCGGCGCCATAATCAGCGTCAGGAACAGCAGCGCCGAATCCAGCACGAACCAGCTGCGGTATGAGTACGTGGCGATCAGCATGGTCACTTTGCCGATGGCGATCAGCGTCATGACGCCGAGAAGCGCGAGCGTCGCGATGGAGCCGCGTTGAAGCGAGTCGACGGTTTTGCGCAAGGCAAGGCTGCCCGACAGGAAGCCCGCGCATAACGCGAGAAGCAGGAGCAAGACGGCAAGCGCCGCGTTAATGATATAGATTTGCTGCGACATATGCAGTACCCCTCATTTCCACGTTCTTTCTCATCAAGTGTACATGGATGTCCGGAAAGCGTGTAACGGCCATAGTCCAGTTTTGCGGCTGGACTTTAGTCTGAGCGGTCGTACGGTTGCTAAAGCGATGGAATCCGAACAATGAATGCGAATGCAGTCTTGGTGAGTAGTGTGCTTCATTTCGGTTCGAATGATGCCAGGCTTCGCGAAGGATTGCGCGGTCAAGCGCGGAACGAAGACCATGCCGTCTCTGTTCCGCTGTATGGGCCTGATATGTCCGGTACTTCGTTTCATTATTGTACCATGAAGCGGCTTTTCCGAAAACGTGCCCTGGCCGGAATAGATGTACTGCCCTTCGATTGTTTCGGGTTTACAAATACTTCATCCATTGGAAGCTTGAGAAAGACGGCGGGAGCGGGTACGATTTGTATATTCATGCAAGGACATGTAGGTGATTGGATTGAGCAGAGGAACGAACCGTCCGCATTTATATCGGGAAACGGCGGTTAGAGTCGAACGAATTATTCAAACACGCATGCTGCAGCCGCATGATCCCGTGCCTTCGGAGGCGGAACTGGCGGCGATGTTCGGCATCAGCCGAATGACCGCGAAGCTGGCGCTCGACCTGTTGGCGCGGCAGGGACGCGTCTACCGGCTCAGACGAAGGGGGACGTTCCTGGCGGAGGCGGCGCCATCGCAGTTGAACGAAGACGGGACGGAGGTCCCGACGCCGGCCTTGGACGCGAGCGGGGGCAGCGCATGGACGGACGCGCGAAGACGCATCGCTTTCGTGCTGCCGGTATTGGATTCATACACATCGCGCCTCGTTTCGGAGCTGGAAACGGCGGCGTGCGCTTATAATTGCGAGCTAATGATTCGGCTGAGCAAGGATGCCGCCGACGAGGAAGCTTCCTTGAAGCGGCTGGCAGGCGAAGTCGACGGCATCTTGCTGCTCGCCCGCGGACGGGAAGCGTTGAACCCCGCGGCGCTCGGGCTGCGCGAATCGGGCGTGCCGATCGTGCTGATCGACCGGTTATTCGCCGGAGCGGCCTTGGATTCCGTCGTGCACGACTCCTTCCAGGGCATGTACGACATGGTAAAGCGGTTCATCGAAGCGGGACATCGGGATATCGGCTTCGTCACCAATCCGATTCAGGACGTCAGCAGCATCGACGAACGCTATAAGGGGTATTTGAAGGCGCTGATCGACCACGATATTCCCGTACAGAGCCAATATATCCTGGTCGTCGAACGGGCGGACAGCCATGCGCATTACCGGGAGGGCAACTCCGAGATAGAAGCCTTCCTGAAGGCGAACCGGAAAGTGACGGCGGTGGCGTGCGGAGACGATTATTTGGCCGCGGCCGTCTATTATTCCGCCGTTCGGATGAACAAGGCCGTACCGGAAGACCTGTCGCTGTCGGGCTTCTCGGATTCCGAGCTCGCCCGGATGCTGCCCGTGCCGCTGACATCGGTGGCTCTGCCGGCGGACGAGCTGGCGCGGCGGGCAGTCCAAATGCTGCTTGACCGGATGCATGGCAGAGGCGTCAAGAAACCGGTCACGGTCAAAGTCAACACGAGGATCATCGAGCGAATGTCCTTGGCGGTGCACACCGGCATACCGCAGCTCAAGCCGGAAACTGAAGCAAGCGGATGGAGGAAACTCTCCTGACGCTTGCTTTTTTTCGTTCGAAGGCAGCGCGCCGGTTGCAGCAAAAAACCGCCCCGCCCGCGCGGAAGGCGCGGACAAGGCGGCGTATACGAAATCGGTCTTACAGGTCGCCCCAGTTGAGGTTGGAGGATTTGCTGTAGTTCGTGACCTTTTGCTCGAAGAAGTCGGTCTTCATGCCGTTCATGTTGCTAAAGCTTTCTACCCATTTCATCGGGTGCTCCGTGATTTCCGGATACAGAATGTCGAGGTTCAGCTTGCGCAGCCGCTCGTTCGACAGGAACTTGATGTACGCGTCGATGATTTCGTCGGTCAGGCCCGGGATCTGGTTGTTCGTGATGTACTTGCCCCACTCGATCTCGTGCTCGACGGCCGTGCGCATCATTTGGCGCAGCTCCTCGATGAGCACCGGCGTGAACAGTTCCGCGTTTTCCTTGCGGACTTCGCGGAAGATGCCTTGGAACAACGCCAGATGCGTCAGCTCGTCGCGCTGAATGTATTTGATCTCGGATACCGTTCCGAGCATTTTTCCTTGCCGGCCGAGCGCATAGAAGAAGCTGAAGCCGCTGTAGAAGTAGATGCCTTCGAGAATGTAGTTCGCCATGATCGTCTTGATCAGGTTTTGCGAAGACGGGTTCGCGATGAAGTTCTCGTACAGGTCCGTAATAAACCGGTTGCGCTTGAGCAGGTTTTTGTCCTCGCGCCACAGATTGTAGATCTGATCGCGCACTTCCGGCGAGCAGACGCTGTCGAGGATGTACGAATAGGATTGGCTGTGCACCGCTTCCTGGAACGTATGGACCGTTAGGACGAGGTTGACCTCCGGCGCCGTGATGTATTCGTTGATGTTCGGCAGATTCGCCGTCTGCAGCGAATCCAGGAAGATCAGGAAGCTGATGATTTTATCGTAGCTGTTCCGCTCGGAGAGGGACAGGTTTTTGTAGTCCTTGGCATCCTGGGACAGCGGGATTTCTTCCGGAATCCAGAAATTGTTCATCATCGTCCGGTACATCTTCGTGGCCCAGTCGTATTTGACGTTGTTGAGCTCGATGAGGTTGGTCGTGTTGCCACCGATCATGAGGCGCTTGCCCCAGTCGCGTTCGCCTTCCTCGTTAAACAATTTTTTCTTCTGCAGTTCCATAAAATGGGCTGCCTCCTTCTGTTCCTGCTACCTAAACGTAATGCGGTGTTTCTTGCGCAAGCAAGCCAGCGGGCAGTCCGGGGCCTAAGGAGCGGCGATGCTCCTGAAGGAACGGCCGCGCGCCGCATGCCATGTCATTTGGATAAGGCACGCAAGCCCGCGCCGGTCCCGCGCCTCGTCTGCCCGGAAAGCAAGCTTATAAAGCAAGCTTATGTTCAAGGACGGATTACGAGCTGCAGCTTACGCAATCGTCCACTTCCAAGCTCTTGTTGCGGCAGTAATACACCGTCTTCAGCCCGTTCTCCCATGCAGCCATGTACAGGTCCATGAACTCCTTCGCCGTGTAGTTCGGCGTGATGTACAGGTTGAACGACTGCGCCTGGTCGATATGGCGCTGACGGCGGCCCGCCGCTTTGATGCTCCAGTGCTGGTCGATATGGTGCGCTTCCTTATAGAGCCAGAACGTCTCTTCGTTGAGGTTCGGCGCCGTTTGCGGAATGACCGCGTTCTTCTTCTCTTCGACGAAGAACTTGCTGAAGATCGGGTCGATGCCCGCCGTGGAGCCGGCGATCAGCGACGTCGAAGCCGTCGGCGCGATAGCGAACATCCAGCCGTTGCGCACGCCGTGCTCGGCGACGTCCTGCTTTAGCTTCTGCCAGTGCGGGGCATCGTAACCGCGCTGTTCGAAATAAGCGCCTGTCTGCCATTCGCTGCCTTCGAAGACGCGGAACGCGCCTTTCTCCTTGGCGATTTCCATCGACGCTTTGACGGCGCAGTAGTTGATCCACTCATACAGCTCGTCGGCGCGGTCCAAGTGCTCCTCGGATTCCCACGCGATGCCGTTCAGCGCCAGCCACTGATGGTAGCCGCTCGTGCCGAGGCCGACGGCGCGGTATTTTTGGTTCGTGATTTCCGCCTGCGGGATCGGATAATGGTTCAGGTCGATGACGTTGTCCATCATGCGCATTTGGCAGCTGACGACTTCCTCGATCTCTTCTCTCGTCCGCGTGCGGCCGAGGTTGAGGGAGGAGAGGTTGCAGACGACATAATCGCCGGACTTGATCTGCGTCGTGATGATGCCGTCCTCGTGCGTTGTCGTGATGTATTCCGTCGGGCTCATGTTCTGGCAGATCTCCGTGCACAGGTTCGAGCAGTAGATGATGCCCTTGTGCTTGTTCGGGTTCGCGCGGTTGACCGCGTCGCGGAAGAACACGAACGGCGTGCCTGTCTCGAAGGAGCTGGCCAGGATGCGCTTCATGATCTCGATCGCCGGCACTTCCTCGCGGGACAGCTCCGGATGGTTCACGCACTCCTCGTAGCGGCGCTCCCACTCCTCGCCCCAGGCGTCTTCGAGGGAGAAGCCCATGAAGCCGCGCACTTCGTGCGGATCGAACAGGTACCATGTCTCGCGCGCCTGCACCTTGCGCATGAACAGGTCCGGGATGCAGACGCCCGGGAAGATGTCGTGCGCCTTCATCCGGTCGTCGCCGTTGTTCGTCTTCAGGTTAAGGAAGTCGAAAATGTCCTTATGCCAGACGTCGAGGTAGATGGCGGCGGCGCCGGAGCGCACGCCGAGCTGGTCGACCGCGACCGCCGTGTTATTGTAGTTTTTGATCCAAGGCACGACGCCGCCGGCGACGCCTTTGAATCCGCGGATGTTGGAACCGCGGCTGCGGACCTTGCCGATGTAGATGCCCATGCCGCCGCCGAACTTGGATACTTGGGCGAAGCTGGAATCGACGTTGTAGATGCCCCACAGGTTGTCGGGCACGGTGTCGATGAAGCAGCTCGACAGCTGGTGGAACGGCTTGCGCGCGTTCGCGAGCGTCGGGGTAGCGACCGTCATCTGCAGGCGGCTCAGCACGTCGTAGAATTTCCGGGCCCAGGCCAGCTTGTCGTCTTCCTTCATGGCCAGGTGCATCGCCACGCCCATGAACAGCTCTTGCGGCAGCTCGAGCACGTCGCCGTTGAAGCTCTTGATGAGATAACGGTCGGACAATGTCTTCAGGCCGATGTAGTTGAAGAGATAGTCGCGTTCCGGCACGATGTAGTTGCCGAGCTCGCGGATTTCGTCGCGCGTGTAGTGTTCTAGTATGTAGCTGCCGTATAAGCCCTTATCGGTCAGGTACGTGATGAGCGAATAGAAGTCCCCGTAGCCGAAGTAGCCGTATTTGCGGTTGATGGCGGATTCTTTATAGAGATCGTATACGAGAAGCTTGGCCGCGACATATTGCCAGTTCGGCTCTTCGATGCTCGTTTTCTCGACTGCGACTTGCGTCAGCGTACGTTGAATTTCTTTCGTCGTGATGTTGTTGCGGAAATAGGGGAGCAAGGCCGTTTCCAGCTCCAAAGGATCGCAGTCGCTATAGCTCTGGCAGGCGAAATCGATGACCTTCTTCAGCTTGGAAAAGATGAGTTCTTCCTTCTGACCATTCCTTTTAATAATATCCACGGGCAGAGCCACTCCTTGTCGAAGGTTGTCGTCCGACAACCCGTAATACACAATATGTTGTAAGTACTTTCCTACGTTACACCGAGATATAGTGATAGTCAAGCTAAACAATTCGACATCCGGGCCCTCCGGAAAACCCGTTTTCTTCATGAAAAATCAATGAAAGCTCGCAGCGGCGCCCTTTCGCAAACGACCGTTCAGGCGTCCCCGGAGCTAAATAAAAAAGCGGCGAGCAAAAAACAATTATAGCATTTCGGGACGCGAACGTGTCGTGACAATAATAGGGATTTTCGGTGCGAATCCGGGAACGGGATTTTTCGCGCGGCTTGGGCAGAAAACGGATTCGTTCAAACAAAAGTTGAATTTACGATTGGTGCTCTGCGATTCGCTCTAGTACACTAGGCTTATTGGTTATCGGTTGCGAAATCGGTGCATGGAATAGAAGGAAGGGACGTGACGTTCAAGATGTTGACCGGCCGTATGAATAGACTGCGCAAATTGATGCACCGCGCCTTCGCGGCGGCGGTGTTTGCCCTATGGCTCGGCATCCTGCTGGCCGGAGCGCCTTCGGCGGCGTTCGCGCACGCCGAGCTGGAGCGCTCCGTGCCGGAGCCGAATGCCCGCTACGATCAGAGCCCCAAGGAGATCGAGCTCGCCTTTAATGAAGCGATCGAAGCGAAGGTCGGTTCGCTGGAGGTGCTGGACGACAAATCGCGCCGGGTGACGCAGGCGGATCCGGCGGCGAGCGCCGACAGCCGGACGCTGACGCTGGCGCTGCCCAAGCTCGGCGAAGGCGTCTACACGGTGTCGTACGCGGTCGTCTCCGCGGACGGCCATCCCGTCAGCGGCTCGTACGTCTTCGTCGTGGGCAACCCGCCGCGGGGCGTCGACGCCTCCGCGTTCGATCCGCACAAGGCGCTCGGGCACGAAGGCCATGGCGCGGCGACGGGGCTGACGACAAATCAATTTATTATTTACGCGGTCCGCTCGCTGTATTACGCGGCGCTGCTGTGGACGGCGGGACTCATGTTCTGGCGGTTTGCCGCCGCAAACCGAGGCGAGGCGCTGGCGGGCATCCAGCGGAAATGGGAGCCGGTCGCGCTGCGCACGCAGCTCGTGGCGGTGCTGCTGTACATCTTCGTCCACGCGCGCGAGATTCTGAAGGGCTATCCGTCGAGCGACTACGGCAAGCTCTTCCTCGACACGGCCGTGGGCAAGGAATGGATCGCGCTGGCGGCGCTGGCGCTGCTCGGGTTCCTGTTCGTCCGGCTCCATCCGGCGCTCCGGGCGCTCTGGGCGGCGGCCATGCTGGCCGTCGAAAGCTGGAGCGGGCACGCGCCGGTCTTCTCGCCGGCATACGCGACGGTGCTGTTCGACTTCCTGCACCTGGCCTCCGCCGCCGTCTGGGCCGGCGGGCTGACGCTGCTGTTCATGCTGTGGCTGAAGGACCGCAAGGAAGCCGGCCGCTTCGCCGCGCTGTTCTCCAAGGCGGCGCTGCTGTCGCTTATGCTGCTCGCGCTGTCGGGCGTCGGGCTGACGCTGCTCTTCCTGCCGAGCCTGAAGTATCTGCTCTACACGGCGTGGGGCACGCTGCTGCTCGTCAAGACCGGGCTGGTCGTGCTCGTGCTCGGGGTCGGCGGCGTACTGCATCTGCGGATCCGCAAGGGCGGCCTGCCGACGGGCGCGCTGCTCCGCGCGGACGCTGCGCTGATGGCGCTGATCGTCGTCGTCGCGGCGCTGTTCACGTACGTCAGCCCGCTGCCGGCCAACGAGCCCGTCACGTACCATCAGATGGGCGACAAGATGCATCTGTCCTTCCGGGTTACACCGAACAAGGCGGGGGTCAACGAGCTGACCGTCAAGGTCTGGCTGCCGGACGCCGCCGGCGCCGCGAAGTCGGCGGAGCTGCGGCTGTTCTCGCTAGACCGCAAGGAGCTCGGGCCGATCGAGGTGCCGATCAAACCGTTCGAGGACACGGAATTGACGGACTTCGAGGGCTTCGCGAAGACGGCGTACAAGGCCGAAGGGCCGTACATTCCGTTCGCCGGCCGGTGGGAGGCCGAGATCCGCGTCCGCGACAAGGACGATAACGAGATGGTGCAGAAGGTCGATTTCCGCAACTATTAAGGGCCGAAGCCCGGATCATGCATCGCCCGATCGGAGGGCCGCTGGCGGAACGCGGACTCGGACGGAAGGGAGGCGGGGACGAAGATGACGTACAAGCGGCTGAAATGGCTGATCCTGTGGACGCCGACGCTGACGATCGCGCTGTGGGAATATTTGCGCCATACGCTGCTGCTGCCTTATCTGTCCATGAATCTCGGCAACGCGCTGGCGCCGGTCATCGTCATGACCGTAACCGCGACGCTGCTGCTCCGGCTGTTCCGGATGCTGGAGGACGCGCAGGACACGCTGCAGCGGTCCAAGGCGGCCGAGGCGGCGTACGAGGAGCGCGAGCAGCTGGCGCGGGAGCTGCACGACGGCATCTCGCAATCGCTCTTCCTGCTGTCCGTGAAGCTCGACAAGCTCGAGCGCGCCGACGATCCGCAGCTGGCGGCGGAAACGATGGGCCAGCTGCGCCGGACGGTCAAGCACGTCTACGACGACGTCCGGCAGTCGATCGCGGGGCTGCGCGGCGAGCCGTCCCATGCCGACGCGCAGTGGATGCAGGCCGTGCGCGGCATGGCGGCGGAGCTGGAGCGCGGCGGCCTGCGCGTCGAGCTGGATTGGCGGCTGACCGATGCCCGGCTGTCGGGCAAGGAGAAAGTGCAGCTGCTCGCCATCGTGCGCGAGGCGATGCAGAACGCGCGGAAGCATGCGGGCGCGTCGCGTCTGCGGGTGCAAGCCGCGTCCGTCGGGGAGTCGGCGTTCCGCTGCGCGGTCGCCGACGACGGCGCCGGGGCGGACCCGGAGCGGCTGTTCGCGAAGGGATGCTACGGCGTCCGCATGATGCAGGGACGCGCCGCCGAGATGGGCTGGCGCTTCACAGTCCGGCGCGCCGGCGCGGACGAACCGTGGTCCGGCGGCCGCGGAACGGTCGTGGAGGTCGAGAAGGAAGGGTGAGGGAAAATGGACGGGAGCCGGATCGGAAACGGCAAGGTCAGGGTGCTGCTGGCGGACGATCATCCCCACGGCCGGGAAGGCATGCGGGACATCGTCGGCGGCGCGCCGGAATTCGAGATCGTCGGCGAGGCGGCGAACGGTGAGCAGGCGGTCGCCATGGCGGCCCGGCTGGCGCCCGGCCTCGTGCTGATGGACATCAACATGCCCGTCATGTCGGGGATGGAGGCGACGCAGCGGATCAAGGCCGCCGACCCCCGAATCAAAATCGTCATGGTGACGGTGTCGGACGACATCACGAACCTGTTCGAGGCGATCAAGCGAGGCGCGCAGGGCTACTTGCTTAAGAACCTGTCGCCATCCTCTTGGCTGGAATACTTGCGGGCCGTGGCGCTGGACGAAGCGCCGCTGTCCAAGGAGCTGGCCTTCCGCATGCTGCAGGAGTTCAACGGCGGCAGCGGCTCCGGCGCGCCGAGGCGCCCGGGACGGCAGGGAGCCCCGGCCGGGCAGACCCCGGAAGAGCGGGCGCGCACGGCGCTGACGCAGCGCGAGCGCGAAGTTCTCGAGCAGGTGGCGTCGGGCGGCTCCAACCGGCAGATCGCCGAAACGTTCGGCCTTTCGGAGCATACGGTCAAGAACCACTTGAAGAACATTTTGCAGAAGCTGCATCTCGACAACCGGGTCCAGCTGACGCGGTACGCGCTGGAGAAAGGGCTCGTGAAGGAATAGCCGCCGGCCGGCATAGGAGCGCGCCGTTCTGGACAAGGGACACGATTTCGTAACATCCGCATAGCCCGTTCGAGTCATGTCTTCGCCGCAGGTCTGCGCTATACTCCCTCTAGGTTAAGCTATTGATAACGGCAGATGGGGGATCATTTGCCCGAGGGAGGAAGCGGCGGGATGTTGAAACAAATGAAGCAATTATCGGTGATCGGGGCGGCCGCGCTGTCGCTGTTCCTGTTCGCGTCCATGGCGAGCGCGCACGTGACGGTGCAGCCGAAGCAGACGACTCAGGGAAGCTACGAGGTATTCTCGGTCCGCGTGCCGAGCGAAAGCGAGAACGTGACGACGACGAGCGTGAAGGTGGCGGTGCCGGACGGCGTGGCGATCAGCCGTGTCGAGCCGAAGCCGGGCTGGAAGTACGAGCTGGAGCTCGCGCCGGATACGAAGGCGGTCCAATCGATCACGTGGACGGCCGAAGGCGCGGGGCTCGCGCAGACGGAATTCACGGACTTCCGCATCTCCGGCAAAGTGGCGGACGACGCGGCGCAGCTGGTATGGAAGGCGTATCAGACGTACAGCGACAAATCCGTGGCGGAATGGGTCGGCGCGGACGGCTCGGATCATCCGGCATCCGTGACAACGGTCGCGGCGGGCGCCGCGGAAGGCGGCGGGCACGGCGCGCCGGCGGCTTCGCCGGAGGCCGGTTCGGCGGCGGGCAGCGGCGGCGGCGCGAAGGAAAACGCCGCGTTCGTCCTGTCGATTGCGGCGGCCGTGCTCGGCGCGGCGGCGCTGATCGCGGCGTTGACTCGCCGGAAACGGGCATAAACGCGAAAAAAAGACGGAAATAGCCGGTTTTCGCGCCGGGCGGACTTGCGAACAAGCGGCGAAGTTTCGTATAATAAAACGAACATACGTCAACGCGATGAGGAAGAAGAGTACGCAGTGCTTTCCGAAACAGGGAGGAGACGCCGCAGATTGAGAGCGTCTTCGGGAAATCAGGCTGCCGAAGTTCGCTTCCGAGCAGGCTTCTGAACGGGTGCGTCCTCTGGGACGCATGAGGTAGGAGGCACCGGTCATCCGGCCGATATCCGGAGCTTGAGGAATCGCCGGGCGATACGGCGGCAGCATGCCGGCGCGGCGGTTTGAATTAGGGTGGTAACACGGTTCTTTCGTCCCTTACGGGGAGAGAGGACCGTTTTTTTATTTTCACGAGAAGGGACTGGAAGAAATGAAAGAGCGTTTGGAAGCACTGCGCGCCGAGGCGCTGCAGGAGCTGCAGGGCGTCGCCGGCCCGCAGCAGCTGAACGACCTGCGGGTCAAATATTTGGGCAAGAAGGGCGCGCTGACGGAGATTCTCCGCGGCATGGGAAGTCTGAGCGCCGAGGAACGCCCGGTCATCGGGCAGGTCGGCAACGACGTGCGCGCTGCGATCGAAGCGGTCATCGAGGCGAAGCAGGCCGCGTTCCAGCAGGCCGAGACGGAGAACCGCCTCCGCGCGGAGACGGTCGACGTCACGCTGCCGGGCCGCAAGCTCGGCGCGGGGGCGGTGCATCCGCTGAACAAGGTCGCCCAGGAAATCGAGGACGCGTTCATCGGCATGGGCTACACGATCGCGGAAGGCCCGGAGGTCGAGACCGACTTCTTCAACTTCGAGGCGCTGAACCTGCCGAAGAACCACCCGGCGCGCGACATGCAGGACTCCTTCTACGTGACGGACGAAATCCTGATGCGCACGCACACGTCGCCGGTGCAGGTACGCACGATGAAAGCGATGAACGGCAAGCCCGTCAAGGTCATTTGCCCGGGTAAGGTATACCGCCGCGACGACGACGACGCGACGCACTCGTTCCAGTTCAACCAGGTCGAAGGCCTGGTCATCGGGCCGAACATCCGCATGAGCGACCTGAAGGGGACGCTGCTGCAGTTCGTGCAGCTCATGTTCGGCAAGCAGACGCAGATCCGCCTGCGCCCGAGCTTCTTCCCGTTCACGGAACCGAGCGCGGAAGTGGACGTGACGTGCGTGCAGTGCGGCGGCCACGGCTGCCGGATGTGCAAGCATACGGGCTGGCTGGAGATTCTCGGCTGCGGCATGGTCCACCCGCGCGTCCTGGAGATGGGCGGCTACGACCCGCAGGAGATGAGCGGCTTCGCCTTCGGCATGGGCATCGAGCGGATCGCGCTGCTGAAGTACGGCATCGACGACATTCGTCATTTTTATACGAACGACCTGCGCTTCCTGAGCCAGTTTGTCCGAATGTGAGAAGGAGGCTACTACGATGAACGTATCTTATAAATGGTTGAGCCAATATATCGAGCTGGACGGTTATGACGGCGAGCGGCTGGCCGAGCTGATGACGAGCGGCGGCATCGAGATCGACGTCGTCGAATCCCGCAACAAAGGCGTGTCCGGCGTCGTCGTCGGCCGCGTCCTCACGAAGGAGAAGCACCCCGACGCCGACAAGCTGAACGTCACGACGGTCGACGTCGGCGGTCCGGAACCGCTGCAGATCGTCTGCGGCGCGAAGAACGTCGCGGCGGGCCAGCTCGTGCCGGTCGCGACGATCGGCGCGGTGCTGCCGGGCGATTTTGCCATTAAGAAAGCGAAGCTGCGCGGCGTGGAATCCCAAGGGATGATCTGCTCCGCGAAAGAGCTCGGCCTGAACGACAAGCTGCTGCCGAAGGAGCAGCAGGAAGGCATCCTCGTGCTGCCGGAAGGCACGGCGGTCGGCGCGTCCATCCTCGACGTGCTCGGCTTCGACGATCAAGTGCTGGAGCTCGACCTGACGCCGAACCGTTCGGACTGCCTCAGCATGCTGGGCGTCGCGTACGAGGTCGGCGCTCTGACCGGCCGCGCGGTGAAGCTGCCGGACAACCGCGTGAGCGATTCCGCGGAGCACGCGTCCGCGCGCGTCTCGGTCCGCATCGAAGCGAAGGAGCAGTGCGCGCATTACGCCGCCCGTTACATCAAGGGCGTCAGCATCGGCCCGTCGCCGCTCTGGATGCAGAACCGCCTCATGGCGGCGGGCATCCGTCCGATCAGCAACGTCGTCGACATCACGAACTACGTCATGCTGGAGTACGGACAGCCGCTGCACGCGTTCGATGCAGATAAAATTCCCGGCGGCCGCATTACGGTACGCCTCGCGCGGGAAGGCGAAACGATGGCGACGCTGGACGGCCAGGAGCGGAAGCTCGAGCCGCAAATGCTCGTCATCACGGACGGCGAGCGGCCGATCGCTCTCGCCGGCGTCATGGGCGGCGCGGATTCGGAAGTGTCGGCGTCGACGGTCGACATCCTGCTGGAATCCGCCCGTTTCGACGGCGGCACGGTCCGCAAGACGTCGCGCCAGCTCGGGCTCCGTTCGGAATCGAGCCTTCGCTTCGAGAAAGGCGTCGATCCGGCGCGCGTCCTGCCGGCGCTCGACCGGGCGGCCGCGCTGATGGCGCAGTACGCCGGCGGCCACGTGCTGGAAGGCGTCGTGGAAGAGATCGCAGCGCCTGCCGGGGAGACCGTCGTAACCGTCTCGATCGAGAAGATCAACCGCTACCTCGGCACGAGCCTGTCGAAGCTGGAGCTGGAGACGATCTTCAGCCGGCTGCAGTTCCCGTTCCAATTGTCCGCGGACGGCGTGTTCACGGTCGACGTGCCGAGCCGCCGCGGCGACATCACGCGTGACGTCGACCTGATCGAGGAAGCGGCCCGCCTGTTCGGCTACGACAATATTCCGACGACGGCCATCGAAGGCGCGGCGACGCCCGGCGCCCTGACGAAGCCGCAGGCGATCCGCCGCGAGCTGCGCAAGCGGCTGACCGACGCCGGCCTGCACGAGGTGATCAGCTATTCGTTCACCCACCCGGACAGGACGAAGCTGTTCCCGGCGCTGAGCGGCGAAGGCGTGCTCCCGGTTCGCTTGTCGCTGCCGATGAGCGAGGACCGCAGCGTGCTGCGCACGAGCCTGCTGCCGCAGCTGCTCGAGACGGCCGCGTACAACCGCAACCGCAAAAACGACGACGTCGCGATATTCGAAATCGGCAGCGTCTTCCATACGGACGAAGAAACGCTCACGCGCCTGCCGCAGGAGAAGCATCGCCTGGCCGTGCTGCTGACGGGCAGCCGCGTCCGCGCGGAATGGAACCGCAAGGCGGAGGCCTACGACTTCTATGATGCGAAGGGCATCCTCGAATCGCTGGCCGACGCGCTCGGCGTCGGCGGGGCGATCGGCTACGAAGCTGCGCAGCCGGCGCACATGCATCCGGGCCGGACGGCCGCCGTCGTCTTCCGCGGCGAGCGCGGTCCGATCACGATCGGCTACCTGGGCCAGCTGCATCCTTCCGTGCAGCTCGAGCAGGATCTCGAGGACACGTACGTGCTCGAGATCGAGCTTGCGCCGCTCTACGACCACGCGAAATTCGACATCGTCTATAAATCGCTGCCGCGCTACCCGGCGATGGAACGCGATATCGCCGTCGTGCTGGACCGCGGCGTGGAAGCCGGCAAGCTGACGCGGGTCGCGGCTGAAACGGCCGGCGAGCTCCTGGAGTCGATCCGCGTCTTCGACATCTACACGGGCGAGAAGCTCGGCGAGGACAAGAAGAGCGTCGCGCTGTCGCTGGTATATCGCCACGGCGAGCGTACGCTGACGGACGAAGAAGTGACGGAGCTGCACGGCAAGGTCGTAACAAAATTGGAACAATCTTTTGGGGCAGAATTGCGTAAATAGGCAGGAGATACCATGAGCCGCATCGAATTAGTTCCGGACGAACGCTAATTCGATGCGGCTTTGTTTTTTCTGGAGACGGGAGAATGCAGGCTTGTTTGCCACTTCTTTCTATATTTTGGAATAAAACGTGAAAAGCCGAATGGTTCTAGGCTGGATCGGCCGTATCGAAAGCGTTTGCGGAGGCCGGATTCCGGCATGCGGCGGCAAGCCGCCAAGGCGGAAGTCCGGTTCGACGGTAAATGGGCGGATGCCCTTCGAGAACGCGCAAAAAAATGTTCACCCGGAACAATAGGAGGCTACCCTCATGAACGCTGCCGATCGGACACGTGTGACGGTTGATATATACGGTAATCAATTCAAACTGACAGGCCACAACAATCCGGATTACATCAAACGGATCGCCGCTTTCGTGGATGACAACCTGCATAAGCTGGCGAAAGGCTATCCGCGCCTCGACCTGCCGAAGCTGGCGATGCTGGCTTCGGTGCAAATGGCGGAGGACGTATTCCGCCTGCGCGCCGAGAACGAGCGCATGCATGAGACGGAGGAGCGCCGCCGGGCGGCCGTGGCCGAGATGGAGCAGGCGAAGCGGCTGCTGGACGAGCTGCAGGCGCAGCTGGAGGCCGAGCGGTTGGACGCGGAAGCCGCGCTGGAAGCGGAGCGCGGCCGGGCAAGCGCCGAGCAGGAGCGGACGCGCGCCGAGCTGAAGGAGAAGCTCGAAGCCGCGCTGCGCGAAGCCGAGGCGAAGCATGCAAAGGCGGAAGCGGACGCGCGCGCCGAGCTGGAGCGGGTCCGCAAGGAGCTGGAGGAGCAGCAGCTGCAGGAGATGCTGGCGGCGCAGGACGAGCTCG
This sequence comes from Paenibacillus sp. GCM10023250, assembly GCF_042653205.1. Classification (NCBI taxonomy): domain Bacteria; kingdom Bacillati; phylum Bacillota; class Bacilli; order Caryophanales; family Paenibacillaceae; genus Paenibacillus; species Paenibacillus sp. GCM10023250. The sequence goes on from NZ_JBHSHY010000019.1 coordinate 24,911, forward strand.
AGCGCGCGCAGGAAGCGCATGCGGCTGCGCTCGCGGCCGCGCGGGAAGAGCAAGAGCGGCTGATCGCCGAGCATGCTGCGGGGCGCGAAGCGGCCGAGGCGGAATTCGCCCGCGTGCTCGAAGAACTGGAGCTGGAGCGCGAGCTCGAACGGGAGAGCGCGCACGAGGAATTGGAACGGCTGAGCGCGATGCTGCAGGGCCGGATGGAAGAGGCGCTTCGCGAGGCGGAAGCGAAGGCGGCCGGCGAGCGGGAGGCCGCCGCGGCGGAGCTCGCGCGCGTGCGCGAGGCGCTCGAAGCCGAGCTGGCGATCGCGCGCGGGGAACTGGAGCGCGAGCAAGGACGGCATGCCGACACCGTGCGCGAAGGGCAGGAGACGCTGACGCTTGCGCGGCTGGAGGCCGAGGAGACGCTGACCGCGGAGCTCGAAGCGGCGGCTGCCGAGCTGGCGCGGACGCGGGCGGAGCTCGAAGCGGAGCTGCAGGCGCTGCGCGAATCGCTCGAAGCCGAGCTGGCGCGGCAGCGGGAGGCGCTGGAGCAAGAGCGCGAAGGCCGGCTGCTGGAGTCGCTCGAAGCCGAAGAAGCGCTTGAACGGCTGAAGCAAGAGGCCGAGGCGCGCCTAGCCGCGGAGCGGGAAGCGGCGGCTGCCGAGCTGGCGGGCGTCCGCGAAGCCGGCAAGCGCGAGCTGGCACAGGCCCAAGCGGAAGCCGAGGCGGCGCTGGCGAGCGCGCGCGAAGCCGCGGAGTCGGAGCTGGCGCGGCTTCGCGAGACGCTGGAGGCCGAGCTGGCCGAAGCGCGCGAGACGCTGGAAGCGCGGCAAGCCGAGCACCGCGCGGAGCTGGAGCAGGAATGGGAGCGCCAGGATTTGGCGGCCCATGCGGCGCAGGAAGCGCTGCAGACGGTGGAAGCGCGGGCGGCCGGCGAGCTTGAGGCGGCCGCTGCGGAGCGCGCGCGCGAGCGCGAAGCCGCGGAAGCGGAGCTGGCTGGCCTGCGGGAAGCGGGCGAGGCCGAGCTGGCGCGGCTGCGCGGCGCGGACGAGGCGGAGCTGGCGGCGCAGCGCGAGGCGCTGGAAGCGCAGCTGGCCGGCGCGCGTCAAGCGGGCGAGGCCGAGCTGGCGCGGCTGCGCGGCGCGCATGAGGCGGAGCTGGCGGCGCAGCGCGAGGCGCTGGAAGCGCAGCTGGCCGGCGCGCGTCAAGCGGCAGAGGCCGAGCTGACGGCGCAGCGTGAGGCGCTGGAAGCGCAGCTGGCCGGCGCGCGTCAAGCGGCAGAGGCCGAGCTGGCGCGGCTGCGCGCGGAGCTGGACGCGCAGCTCGCGCAGGAGCGCGAGGACCGCGAGCTGGCGGAGCTGGAGGCGCTAGAGGCGCACGAGGCGGCGCTGGCCGAGGCGGAAGCGCGGACGGTGGCGGAACGCGAGGCGGCCGAGGCGGTGCTGCGCGAGGCGGAAGCGCGGGCGGCAGCGGAGCGCGAGGCGGCCGAGCGGGTGCTGGCCGAGGCGGAAGCGCGGGCGCAGGCGGAACGCGAGGAAGCCGAGCGGGTGCTGGCCGAGGCGGAAGCGCGGACGGTGGCGGAACGCGAGGCGGCCGAGCGGGTGCTGGCCGAGGCGGAAGCGCGGGCGGCAGCGGAGCGCGAGGCGGCTGAGCGGGCGCTGGCCGAGGCGCGCGCGGCGCATGAGGCCGAATTGGCGCGTGAGCGCGACAGCCGCGAGCTGGCGGAGCTCGAGGCGCTGGAGGCGCACGAGCAGGTGCTGCGCGAAGTGGAGGCGAAGGCAGCCTCCGAGCGCGAGGCGATCGCGGCGGAGCTGCGCGAAGCGGAAACGGCCGCGGCGGCGGAGCGCGAAGCGCGCGTGAAGGCGCTGGCCGAGGCGCAGGAAGCGGCGGCGGCCGAGCTGGAGCGGACGCGCGCGGCGCACGAAGCCGAGCTCGCACGCGAGCGCGAGGATCGCGAGCTGGCGGAGCTCGAGGCGCTGGAAGCGCACGAGCAGGCGCTGCGCGAAGCGGAAGCCCGCGCGGCGGCCGATCGCGATGCGCAGGCAGCGGCGCTCGCCGAGGCGCGCGACGCGTACGAGCAAATGCTGCTCGCCGCCGCGGCGCGCGCGGGCGGAGAGCGCAAGGCGCATGAGGACGCGCTTCAAGCGGCCGAGGCGCGGGCGGCGGCCGAACGCGAAGCGCGGGAAGCGGCGGAAGCCGCGGCCGCGGTAGAGCTGGAGCGCCTGCGGCAAGAGGCGGCGCGGGAAGCCGCGCAGCTGCGCGAGGCGCACGAGCTGCAGCTCGCGGAGCATCGCCGGGCGATGGAAGCGCAGCTCGCGCAGCAGCAAGCGGAAGCGCGGGCCGAGCTCGAACGCGAACGCGAAGCCGCGCTGCTCGAGTTGATCGAGGCGCAGGAGCAGTACGAGGAAGACGTGCGGCGCGAACGGGCGCTGCAGGAAGCGACGGCGGCCGCCGCAGCCGAGCAGCTCGCGGAGACGCGGGCCGGGCTGCTGGCGCAGCTGGAGCAGGCGCGCGCGGAAGCGGCGTCGGAAGCCGGGCGTCTGCGCGAAGCTGCCGCCGAGGAATCCGAGCGCCTGCGCGGGGAAGCGGAGCGCGAAGCCGACTTGGCGGCGGAAGCCGAGGCCGCGCTGCGCGAACAGCTGACCTTGCTGCGCGCGGCGCTCGAGGACGAGCGGGCAGCGGCCGAGGCGAAGCTGGCGCGGGAGCGTGAGACCGCGCAGGCGATGCTCGACGAGGCGCTGGAGGAAGGCACGGCCGAGGCCGCCGCGCTCGCGGCCGAGCACCGGGTGCTGCTGGAAGCCGTGCATGCGGAAGCGGCCGCGCGCGAGCAGGCGCTGCGCGCCGAGCTCGAGGCGCGCGGCGAAGAGCGGCTTCGCCTCGCGGAGCAGCTGGACGGTGCGCGCGCCGAGCTGGAGCGGCTGCGCAAGGAGCTGGCGGACGCGCAGGAGAGCGGCGAGCTGCTGCTGACGGAAGCGGCCGAGCAGGAAGAAACGCAGCGGAAGACGATCGAACGGCTGCAGCAGGAGCTGCGCGAGCGGGAGCACGCCGCCGAGCAGCTGTCGCGGCAGGCCGAGCAGCTGGCGCGCAGCGAGCAGCGCCGCGCGGCGGCGCTCGAAGAGCAGGAGCGGCGGGTCGGCGAGCTGGAAGCGGAACTGCGGGAAGCGCGGACGAGCGCGGACGACTACCGGCAGCTGCAGCTGGAGCTGCTGGAAGAACGCAACGGCATCCGGACGGAGCTCGAGGCATTGCGCGGGCGGAACGCCGAGCTGGCGGAGCGGCTGGAGGCCGCCGAAGAACGCGCGGCCGAGCTCATGGGCGAGGCGCGGCAGTATATGGCGGAGATCGAACGGGTGGCCGACGAAGCGGCCGCCGAACTGGAGCGCCGTACCCGGGCGGCGGAATCGGAGCTCGAGCTGGCCAGGCGCGAAGCCGCGGCGCACGCGGAGTCGGAAGCCGGACTGCTCGAACAGCTGAGGCTCGTCGAGGAGCGGGCGCTCCGGATGCAGGAGCGCCCGGAGCATGACGGGCGGCTCGCGGAGCTGGAAGCGGCGCTCAACGAAGCGGTGCAGGACAAGGAGTCGCTCCTCGGCGATCACGAGCAGCTGAAGGTGGAGCACGGCAAGCTGACGACCGAATACCGGAAGCTGCAGACCGAGTTCAACGACTGGATCGAGCTCATCGAGAACAGTTAAACCAAGGCTCAGCATAAGAAAAGGACAGCATCCGAGTTCGGCTGGTTACGATACCGGCCGAGCTTTCGCGGACGCTGTCCTTTTTTGTCGAGATGGCCATGTTCGAACGCGATACGCCGCGGCGAGACGAAGCGCGCTTGCCGTCGATTGGGGTTGGCTTCGTCCCGCCGCGACGTCAGCAGGCGACGATCCCGCCCGTCTGCCCGTGATTCGGGAGCGAGGCGAGTCGCACCAGCTCCGGCGCGACCAGCTGCGGATCCCGTCCCGTCGCGTGCATCTCCGAGCGGATCGTCCCGGGATTGAAGGCGTTCACGAGAATGCCGTAGCTCTGCTCTTCGTCGGCCGTCGTCCGCGTGAGCGATTCCAGACCGGCCTTGGAGGCGCTGTAGGCGGCGTATCCGCCCGCGCCGTTGTCCGCGAGGCCGGACGTCACGTTGACGATGCGTCCGTACCGGCTGCTGCGCATGATCGGCAGCACCTCGCGCGTCATCAGGAACGGCCCGGTCAAATTGGTCGCGAGCTGCCGGTTCCATTCTTCCAAATCCATCTCCAGCACGCTTCCGGGCTCGAACGTTGCGGCGTTGTTCAGAAGCACGTCGACCGTGCCGAGCTGGGCGTAGACCCAGCCGACGGCATGCCGGACGTCCTGTTCCGACGCGACGTCCGCTTGGATGACGATGGCTCTGCCGGTGCCGCCGGCGGCCCGGATCGCCGCGGCCGTCTCTTCGAGCTTGGCGAGCCGCCGGCCAATGAGCGCGACGTGCGCGCCTTCCGCGGCGAAGGCAAGAGCGGCCGCCCGGCCGAGACCGGTGCCCGCTCCCGTGATGATCGCGACCCGTCCTTGCAGTTTGCCTGTTGCCATAAGGTCCACCCCTTCGGTTCTTCTGTCTGCGGACATCGTACCAAACGACGGCGGCACGAGGAATAGGCGCGGTATCAGACTTTCTTATGAGGGACAGGCGGTTTAGGCCATATTTGAGCGGTTCCGGCTCGGAAACGCCGCTTCATCAGCGTTATTGATGAACGTTATCAGAAATCGCTATAGCTCCGCGGGCAAAAAAAACCCGGCTCCGGGCATGAACTGCATGCCGGACCGGGCTGACGGCCGCTTATTGCACGACGATTTTGGCGACCATCTTGGCATGGCCGGGGCCGCAAGGAATGTCGCATTGGAACTCGTACGTGCCGGCGTCGTTGATCGTGACGACCTTCGGCTTGCCGGAATCGAGCTTGACGTCGAGGTCGGGAATTTCTACCCCGTGCACGCCGTCTTCGGACACGAGCGTCAACTCGGTCGGTTCGCCCTTCTTGATTGTATATTCGGGCTGGTCGAATTCGTAGCGCTTCGCCTTGATCGTGACTTTCGCGGATGCGGACGCGGCCGTACCGGTCTCCTCGACGCTGCCGCTGCCGCCGGCGTTCGAGCCGGTGTCGGACTTCGACCCGCAGGCGGCCAGAACGAATATCGCGGCGGCGAGCATGACGGCCATGAGCAGTACTTTTTTCACGAAACGTGACTCCCCTTCCCTAATCTGGAATGCTGCCATTCCAGTATAGCGCGAACGGGACGAAATTACTGTGACGAACTGTTGAATCCGGTTTTATGCGCGGCCCTTGTCCCGTCCCGCTTCATACGGAGTCGCGACCGGGATGAACAGGTCGATGATGCCGATGACGAGCGCGGCCAGAATGGCGCCCAGCCACGTCACCGACACGCCGCCGACGATGAACTGGGCCACCCAGATGACGACCGCGCTCATAATGAAGCCGACGATGCCCCGGCCGAACGGCGTGACCCGTTTGCCGAAAATGCCTTCCACGATCCAGCCCAGCGCCGCGATGACGAGCGCGAGCAGCAGGGCGCTCCAGAATCCGCCGACGCTGAATTGTGGAACAATGTAACCGACGATCATCAAGACGATCGCGGAGACGATAAACCGAACGACATGACCAAGAAAATGCATATCGATATCAACCTCCTGAAAAGTATAGTGGCCAAGCTCCGGCCGGGGCTCGCCCCCCGCTTTCGTTCGAGCGGCAAACGGCGGCCGGTTTACCAAGAAGCATGACACTTCCCGTGTACATGTAGTGTTACCTTAATGATCGGGACCATGCATGGAATTGCCCGGTCGTAGCATACGGTGACCGCTTCGGCTATAATAGGAAACGAGAGGAGTTGTGCTCGCTTGGACAGCAAAATCTTACACACGCTCGATTACGCGAAAATTGTATATACATTAAGCCAGCATGCGGCGACGGCGCTCGGCAAAGCCGAGGTCGAAGCGCTTCATCCGAGCCCGGTGCTGGACGACGTGAAGCACGCACTCCAGGTTACGGACGAAGCGTACAAGGCGGACCGCCTGAAGGGAAGCGCGCCGTTCGGCGGCGTCGCGGACATCAGGCCGTCGCTCATGCGCTCGAAGATCGGCGGCACGCTGAATCCGGCGGAGCTGCTCGAGATCGCCGAGACGGTGCGGGGCGGACGCCGCGTGAAGCGGCATGTGCTGCAGCTGCACGACGACGATCCCATCCCGATGCTGGCCGCCATGGCAGAGCAGCTGACGGAGCATAAGCCGCTCGAGGACGCGATCTTCCAATGCATCGACGACCAGGCGGAGGTGATGGACAGCGCGAGCGTCGAGCTTGCGGGCATCCGCCGGGAGCTCCGTTCCGGCGAATCGCGCGTCCGAGAGAAGCTCGAGAGCCTGATCCGCTCGTCCTCCGTGCAGAAGATGCTGCAAGACGCCATCATCACTATCCGGAACGACCGGTACGTCATTCCGGTCAAGCAGGAATACCGTTCCAACTTCGGCGGCATCATTCACGACCAGTCGGGCTCGGGCGCGACGCTCTTCATCGAGCCGGAAGCGGTCGTCGTGATGAACAACCGGCTGCGCGAACTGCGCCTCGCGGAGGAGCGGGAAATCGAGAAAATTCTGCAAAAGCTGACCGGGCTGACCGCGGAATACGCTGACGACCTGACGATCGACCTGGACCTGCTCGGCAAGCTGGATTTCGCGTTCGCGAAAGCGCGCCTCGCCCATGTGATGGGTGCTTCGATGCCGCGCATGAACGACCGCGGCTACTTGAAGCTGCGCCGCGGACGCCATCCGCTCATTCCGCGCGAGCAGGTCGTGCCGATCGACGTGGAGCTCGGCAACCAGTACACGGCCATTATCGTCACGGGGCCGAATACCGGCGGCAAGACGGTCTCGCTGAAGACGATCGGCCTGCTCAGCCTGATGGCGATGTCCGGGCTGTTCGTGCCGGCCGAGGAAGGCAGCCAGCTGTGCGTCTTCGATGCGCTCTACGCCGACATCGGCGACGAGCAGAGCATCGAGCAGAACCTCAGTACGTTCTCCAGCCATATGACCAACATCATTCGCATCCTGAACACGATCACGCCGAAGAGCCTCGTGCTGCTAGACGAGCTCGGAGCGGGCACGGACCCCGCCGAAGGGTCGGCGCTCGCCATCGCGATACTGGAGCATATGCACAAGCTCGGCTGCCGGATCGTGGCGACGACGCACTACAGCGAGCTGAAGGCCTACGCCTACGACCGCAAGGGCATCATCAATGCGAGCATGGAATTCGACATCGCGACGCTGAGCCCAACGTACCGGCTGCTGGTCGGCGTGCCCGGCCGAAGCAACGCCTTCGCGATCGCGGAGCGGCTCGGCCTGCAGCGCGGCATCATCGAGCATGCTCGTGGCGAAGTAAGCGAGGAAGACGTCCGCGTCGAGACGATGATCGCGTCGCTCGAGGAGAACCGGATCGGCGCCGAGCACGAGCGCCAAACCGCCGAAGCGCTGCGCAAGCAGCTCGAGGAGCAGCGGGCCCGTCACGAGGCGGAGCTGCGGCACTTCGAGGAGCAGCGCGAGAAGCTGCTCGCGAAGGCGCAGGAGGAAGCGCGCGCCGTCTTGGTTCGCGCCAAGCGCGAGGCGGAAGAGATCATCGCGGATCTCCGCAAGCTGGCTCAGGAGGAAGGCGCGGCGGTCAAGGACCACAAGCTGACGGAAGCCAGACGCCGCCTCGACGAGGCGACGCCTGAGGCGCGCAAAGCGGCGGGCAAGCCGAACACCGCCAAGCCGCAGAAGATCGAGAGCGGCGACGAGGTCATGGTGTACAGCCTCGGCCAGCGCGGCCATGTCGTGGAGCTGAGCGGCTCCGAAGCGACGGTGCAGCTCGGGATCTTGAAGATGAAGGTGGCGCTGAGCGACCTCGAGCTCGTGAAGGGCGCCGAGAAGTCGAAGACGCAGCAGCCGAAGCTGGCGGCCAGCCTGAAGCGGACCCGTGACGAGAACGTCCGCTCCGAGCTCGACCTGCGCGGCTCCAACCTCGAGGAAGCGATACTGGAGGTGGACCGGTTCCTGGACGAATCGTTCCTGGCCGGCTTCGGGCAAGTTTACATCATCCACGGCCACGGCACGGGCGTGCTGCGCAGCGGCATCAGCGATTTCCTGCGGCGCCACAAGCACGTGAAGAGCTACCGTCTGGGCAAGTACGGCGAAGGCGGCGCGGGCGTCACCGTCGCCGAATTGAAGTAAGGAGATGGGGGCTTCGCGATGGATCAGGAAGTCGACAAGCTGCTGAGCAACACCTTCGCGGCATCGCTGGCGTACGTATCGGTGGCGGTGCTCGCGCTGTTAATCTTCTTATATATCTTCGAGCTGGTCACCCGTTATCAATGCTGGCAGGAAATCAAGAAGGGCAATCTGGCCGTCGCGATGGCGACCGGGGGCAAAATCTTCGGCATCTGCAACCTGTTCCGCTTCTCCATCGAGGCGAACGAGACCGTGTACCAAAGCATGGTTTGGGCGCTGTACGGCTATGCCCTGCTGCTCGCGGCTTATTTCCTGTTCGAGTTTCTGACGCCGGTGTTCCGGATCGACGACGAGATCGCGCGCGACAACCGCGCGGTCGGGTTCATCGCCATGATCATCTCGATCTCGCTGTCGTACGTCATCGGCGCCACGATCGCGTGACGGCGAGCGCTATGCTGCAATGAACGGGGAGGCTGAACGGTCGGCATGAAATATCTATGGGGCACGCTGTTTGCGCTTGCCGCGTTATTCATCGTTATCGGCGTACTATATTTGATGAACTAAGCTTGTCAATCGAATGAGAGCGGGGGGACGCTTCATGAGCAACCAACACAATCACAACCATGACCACGACGGACCGGTCGTCTGCCCGTGGTGCCAGACGGAGATCGTCTGGGACGAGGAAATCGGACCCGAGCGCTATTGTCCGCACTGCGAGAACGAGCTGTCCGGCTATCGGACGCTGCAGCTGGATTTGGACGACGCCGGCGAAGAGGGCCCGGATGAGGAAGAGGAAGTGGAAGACGATGGACAAGCTTGGCGCGGAGACGGCGCCGATCAGGACCTGACCGATTTCCGCGAATACAACCGCGAGCGTCTCGCCCTGGACGGCACGATGGAGCGGATGCTGGAAGACCAGCTGGAAGCGCCGGAATGCCCGAACTGCCGCGAGCTGATGCTTGAAGCGGGCACGCATATCGTGACGGGGGACGCGTTCAAGGCCAGAATCCCGGCCGCGCTCGGCGCGCCGGTCGTGGCAACGCCGTTCGCGCTCGCGATGTACGTATGCCCGTCGTGCTTCCATACGGAAAACCGGCTGTCGGTGCAGGATCAAGAGCGTCTCGTCTTCCTGCTGACGGAGGCATCCGACGAAGGCGGCGAGCAGTCGTAAGCGGCGATCCGGCCTTTGGCAAGTTTAGGGAAACGGCACGCGCGGGGCATGGCACCTTTGGCTTGGGGGTATCTTACGCCTAGTTAGCTGCAGCGATGCAGCAAGCAGGAGGGATGCTGCTTGGAGCAAGGAAAACATAGCGTGCAGTCGCGCTGGTTCGCGGGCAAGCGCGAAAGCGGCCTACGGACCGTATCGAACGACGGCGGAGGCAAGCGGAATGACGCGAGCCGCGCGCTGGACGGCCAGGGCGTGCTGCTCTTGGCCGTGCAAGCGCTGCTTGGCACGGCGAACGCGCTGTCGGGGACGTTCCTGCCGATCTACTTGTGGAAGACGAGTCAATCCTTCGCCCTCATCGGGTGGTTCAACCTGACGCAGTTTCTCGTCAGCGGCCTGACGTTTTGGCTAGCGGGGAAATGGGTCAAAGAGCACAACAAAATGAACAGTCTCCGGCTCGGCGTCGCGCTGTCGGGCTTGTTTTATTTTGTCGTGCTGCTGCTGGGGAAGTCCGCGGTGACATACGCGGTGCCGCTCGGCGCCATGATCGGCCTCGGCAACGGCTTCTTCTGGCTCGCGTTCAACGTCGTCTACTTCGAAGTGACGGAGCCTGGCAACCGCGACCGGTTCAACGGCTGGGCGGGTCTGCTCGGTTCGGGGGCGGGCATCGTGGCGCCCTGGATCTCGGGGTGGCTCATTACGATCAACCAAGGGGAACGCGGGTATCATATTATTTTCACGGTGTCCGCGATCGTCTTCGCCGTGGGCGTCGTGCTCAGCTTCTGGCTGAAGAAGCGGAAGTCTTCCGGCACGTACGAATGGCTGCACGGCATTCGCCAGCTTCGCGAACGGGGCAATGCGTGGCGGTTCGCCTTCCCGGCGATCGTCTGCCAGGGCGTGCGCGAGGGCGTCTACATGTTCTTCATCGGCCTGCTGGTCTTCCTGGCGACGAAGAACGAAGGCAAACTCGGCAACTTCTCGCTCATCACATCGCTCGTGGCGCTCGTCAGCTTCTGGGCGATCGGGCGGATGCTCAAGCCGGAACGCCGGCGCGCCGCCATGCTGATCGGGGCGCTCGCGGTGACGGCGACCATCGCGACGCTGTTCTGGCCGCTGTCGTACCGGACGCTGCTGATCTTCGGCATCGGCACCGCGCTGTTCATGCCGCTCTATATTTTGCCGATGACCTCGACGGTGTTCGATCTGATCGGAAGCTCGGAAGCCAGCGCGCGGCAGCGCGAGGAGTTCGTCATTCTGCGCGAGGCCGGCCTGACCGTAGGCCGGATCATCGGGGTCACCGCGTATTTGCTCGTCCTGCCGTACATCGACCGGTCCGATTACGTCGTACCGGGGCTCATGCTGGCGGTCGGGGCTTTTCCGATCTTGGGCTGGTGGCTGATGCGCGGGCTGCTCGGGAAGGTCATCGCGGGGAGAAACGACGCCTCCTCATGAGGTGTTCGTGAGGATGGATTTCAAGGAGGGGAATACGATGCCTCGGATCGTAAACGACGTGACGGAGCTGATCGGGGAAACGCCCGTCGTGGCCTTGCGGCGGATGAGGGAACAAGGCGCCGCGGAGGTGCTCGTGAAGCTGGAACGCTTCAATCCGAGCGGCAGCGTGAAGGACCGCGCGGCGTTCGCGCTCATCGCGGCCGCCGAACGGCAGGGAATATTGAAGCCCGGGGCGACCATCATCGAGCCGACGAGCGGCAACACCGGCATCGGGCTTGCGATGAACGCGGCGGCGAAGGGCTACAAGCTCATTCTGGTCATGCCCGACAACATGACGAAGGAGCGGATCGGCCTGCTGAAGGCGTACGGCGCCGATGTCGTGCTGACGCCGGCGGCGGAGCGGATGCCGGGCGCGATCAAGCGGGCGCTGGAGCTGCAGGCGGAACGGCCGGGCAGCTACATCCCGAACCAATTCGAGAACGCGGCGAATCCCGACATTCACCGGGTCACGACGGCGCAGGAGATTCTCCGCCAGACGGGCGGCCGGCTGGACGTCTTCGTCGCGACCGCCGGCACTGGCGGCACCATCACGGGCACGGGCGAGACGCTCAAGGCGGCCCTGCCGGGCTTATACGTCGCGGTCGTGGAGCCGCAGGGCTCGCCCGTCTTGTCCGGCGGCAAGCCGGGGCCGCATAAGCTGGTCGGCACGAGCCCAGGCTTCGTCCCGCGCATCTTGAATACGTCCGTGTACGACGAGATCGTGCAGGTCGCCGACGACGACGCGGTCGGGACGATGCGCCGGCTCGCCCGGGAAGAAGGACTGCTGCTCGGGCCGTCGTCCGGCGCGGCCGTCTGGGCCGCCCTCGCGCAGGCGCGCCGAATCGGACCGGACGGCCGCGTGCTGTGCATCGCGCCGGACAGCGGCGAGCGGTATTTGAGCATGGGGTTGTTTTAACCCCCGTGCCGTACGGCCGATAGGCGCCGGCTGCTGACGCTCCGTGCCGCTCGCCCTCGTTCAATTCTTCCATGTGTTCAACGCCTCGTATATGATGGCCCTGCGCTCTTCGATGTAGCTGCGAAACAATTCCGGCTCCTCCTCGAACGAGCGGAAGGGCCATTTTCGCGTGAAATCGTCTCGGATGGCGGGCGTGAGTTGCTCGTACATTCGCTCGATCACCGGTTCGATGGCGCTCTGCGTGAATTTCGTTTCGAGCAGCTTCCTTAATAGTTTCCGATAGGCGATGCGGCAAGCTTTGTACGACAGCACCTTGCGCGTCAGCGCGTTGTAGCCCTTCACGTCCACGAGGTCGCTGCCGCACAGCCGGCCGTAGCAGTTCCGTCCCCAGGTCCCCTCGTAATCCCACGGAATGATCCGGTATTTCCCCGTCGAAGCATGTTCGTAGAGCGCGTAGTTCTGGTCGAAGCCGTCGTAATTCCCCGTCAGCACGGCGCCGGCGAGCCATTTCAAATAGACGGTCACGTCCAGCCGCTTGGCCAGGAACGTCTTCAGCGACCGCCGCGGAAGCCGGTTGATGCCGCGCACGAAGCGGGCGAGCCGCTTCTCCGTCCGCGCGACGTTCCCGTGCATGACGCGGTAGCCGTCGAGCAGCGATGCCTTGACGGCGTCCGAGTCGGGGTCGAGCAGGCTGAAGTTGGCTTTGTCGTTGACCGCGTACACGAGCGCGCGGGAGCCCAGCTTCCGCTTGCGGAAGAACGTCCGGTCCACCGATTCGATCTCCAGGTAGACGCCGTGCGGATAGCCGTTCCACTCCAGCCACATATGCTGCGTGCGCGGTGCCGGCAGTCCCATCATATTGAAGAAATGAAACGACAGCGCGTTGCGGATCATGGACGGATCGTCGAACTCGGCGTTCCAGTGCAGGATGCCGCTCGCGCCGTAATGGATCTCGTAGGATTTCTTCGGATAGCTCCGCGTGTGGCCTCCCCGAAAACGCAGCTGCGCATCCATCGTCACGCCGTCCATCTCCAGCTTCACCGGCGCGAATTCATTGCTCCAGACATCCGCCTGAAGACGCCGCAAGTCGGCTTCGTCAATCGTGATTTTGCGAGTAGGCAGCCCTTCCCCGGACATTCGACCATCTCCTTAGGCAAAAGATAAAGCCTATCGCATTCGATAGGCTTCAGCTTATTTACACTATGCGGGCGAACGTCTATCGGTCACTCCTTATTTGCCGCCCCGGCTGCGGCCGTCGCCGCGGGAGTTACCCGCGGGAGCCTTGGGAACGGCGCTTGCTTTCGCCGCGCGTACCTTCGCCTTGCGTTCCCTCGCCGCGCGTGCCCTTGGAACCGCGCTTACCTTCGCCTTGCGTACCCTCGCCGCGCGTGCCCTTGGAACCGCGCTTACCTTCACCTTGCGTACCCTCGCCGCGCGTGCCTTCGCCGCGCGTGCCTTCGCCGCGCGTACCCTCGCCGCGCGTGCCTTCGCCGCGCGTGCCCTTGGAGCCGCGCTTACCTTCACCTTGCGTACCTTCGCCTTGCGTACCTTCGCCGCGGGTGCCTTTCGAACCTTGCTTGTCTTTCGAATCTTGCTTGTCTTTCGAACCTTGCTTGTCTTTCGAACCTTGCTTGTCTTTCGTGCCTTGGTTGCCTTGGTTGCCGTTTCGACCGCTCTTGCTGGCACGCTTCTTTTGCACTGCCATGCTGCGCCATCTCCTTTTCATAGAGTTAATACAGGCTATGTTGCGAATCTATCAATCGCTCCGGGTTATCGACCAAACTTGGAAGAAATAGATATCAATCTAGTACCCTATGGATACAGGATACATATATATGCATTATAAATTGTCTCCCATGATAGATTTCACAGGGGCAAGCAATGGAGGGATGAATGCCGAAGCGAGTAAAATGAACCGTTATTTCGTAAGCAGGTATCGGATCGTGTTTGCACCCTTTGGTCTCTCATGGGGCAGGTTAGAATCTATTTATGCGGAGGGATTTTGGTATGAATTACTGGGGTAACATGGGTTTCATGGGTCACATGGGCAACATGGTTAACGAAGCGATCAGCTACAAACCGTACGGCATGCTCGGCAACCAAGGCATGGGTATGGGCATGGGCAACAACTGCTGCGGCCACAAGGATCACAAGAGCCAACGCAGCGGCGGCAACTTCTTATCCAACCAAGTCGGCATGAATGTCCGCATCAACCGCGGCGGTCCGGAATCGCTCCAAGGCAAGCTGCTCGGCGTGCAATCCGGCTACCTCGTACTGAAAGCCTCGGGCGGCCTCGTCTACGTCAACACTACCCACGTGAAGAGCGTGACGGATCTTCCGGGCGGCACCAAAGGCTCCCACGGCTCCCGCGGCGGCTCGCGCCCATACATCATGGCCGGCAGCTTCGTCGGCGTCCTGCGTGCGCTGAGACAGAAATTCGTCCAAATCAACTGGGGCGGCCCGGAAAAAATCGAAGGCTTCATTTCCGATGTCGGCAACAACGCCCTGCTGCTCGTCGTCGGTCCGGAGCTGGTGCAAGTTCCGCTGCAGCACATCAAAACGGTTAAAACGGCCGGCATCTATGCAAGCCGCGGCAGCCAAGGAAGCAAAGGAAGCAGCGGCGACAACAAAAACAAATCCGACAATAACAACAAATCCGACAAAAATAGCAGCAACAAATCCGGCAAGACCAACGCCACGTCCGGCGAAGCCAACAACCGCAGCAGCCGCAGCGGCAGCACGAGCAAGAAAAGCGGCAAAACGTCGAGCCTCCGCTCCGGTTCTTTGCGCCGCAGTAAGTAAGACGGACGGCAGCCGCGAAGCGTCCCGCCCGCGCCTTGCGCGAAGCGGCGGCGCGCGCGGCTTCCGCTTCCGGCGCGCCCGGGCCGGGTTCGTAAACGGATCCGGCCCCGGGGTGCCGGCTGACTGGATTTGCGCGACCGGCGCGGCCCTCATCGGCGGGCCGCACGGCCGCGAACCGCTTCATAGCGGGAGACCGAAAGGCGAAGACTCCCTGGCATATCCTCTTGTTTGCGTTCGGTATCTATGTGATTGCGCAACTTCGGCGGGCTGCCGGCGATCATGTCAAACCTTCATGAACAGCGTATATGTTATCGACGGCCGGGACGGCCGCTGACCGCCTCCTTCTTTTCTCCTGCCATGCAGCTGGCCAGTCTGCTCAGTCTTGCGATGCTGAACGCAAATAACCGGATGAAAGGAGGTCGATTTCGTTGAAACATCGTCACCCTTTGTTGGACCGTTACGTCGAACTGGATATTTCCGGAAAGTCGATTACGATACAAGGCAAGCTGATCGATATGGGCCAAGACATACTCGTTATTCATAACGGCACGCAGTTCCTTTACATTCCGCTCATCCACGTGCAGCAGCTCCGCATGTCCAAAGCCGCCGATACACAAGAAATCGAAGTACCGGACCTGCCCTTCGAGGCGCAGAACGATCTCATTTCCTACCGCAAGGTGCTCATGAACGCGAAGGGCATGTTTTCCGAGATTTACATTACGGGCAACCAGTCCATTCACGGCTACTTGACGAGCGTCATGAATGATTTCTTCGTATTTTACTCGCCCGTGTATCATTCGGTGATCGTGTCGCTCCAGCACCTGAAATACTTGATCCCGTACAACCCGAACGTCACGCCCTACACGCTCACGCCCGAACAGTTCCCGCTGAAGCCGTCGCCGATCACGCTCGCCCGCACGTTCGACCAGCAGCTGCGCAAGCTGATCGGGGAATTCGTCATCCTGGATCTCGGCGAGAATCCGAACAAAATCGGCGTGCTTAAAAGCATCGACCAAAACATCATCGAGCTGTCGACCGCGGGCGGCAATTCTGTCTATCTGCACTTCGACCACGTGAAGACGGTCCATCTCCCGTAAGACCGCAAGGCATCGTTTTCTTCCCTCCGGGGAAGAAGCGTTACATAGGATCGCGCGGCGCCGGACATACTACCTGAGGATTAAAATCCATGGAAAAAGGAGGGATTGCCTCAATGAAGGCGCTCACGTCCAAAGAGCTGGAATATATGGTGGATTCCCTGTCGAACGAAGATTTGCTCATCAAGCAAAACGCGGTCATGATGGCTTCCGCCGGCAGTGCCGCACTGAAACAGGCGAGCATGCAAATGATTCAGACGCATCAGCAGCATACCCAAATGCTGCTCCAGTCGATCGGACAGCACCAGCAGCTCGCCCCTACGCAGCCGCAGTCGCACTGACGGCCAGCCCTACTAACAATCGGGAGGATGCACGATATGCACCAACAACAAGGACAAGCCCATCCAATGCTGTCCGACGAGGATTTGGCGTATACGGTCTTGGCGGACCTCAAGCGGGTGTGCGGCGAATACGCGACGGCGACGACCGAGTCGAGCTGCCCGCAGGTGCGCCAGCTGTTCACGAACCTGCTGAACAGCACACTGCAAATGCAGGGTCACCTGTACCAGATCATGGAGCAGAACAATATGTACAGCGTCGCGTCGCCGGCGCTTCGTCAGGAAGTCGACAAGCAGCTGAACCAGAACCAGCAGACGGCGCAGCAGACGCAGCAGTTTCTGCAGCGGCACGGATACGGCCAGAACGGCATGGGCTTCCAGCAGCACATGCATCAGCCGCAGAACATGCAGTACCAGCAGCAGCAGCAAGGTCAGCCTTACATGTAGCCGGCCGCCCAAAAGACCCTTCGGGGTCTTTTTTCATGCCGCGGCCGCCCGCCGCCGAAAGCCCGGAAAGAGGCGAGCCCGCGCCCTTTTCCGCTTTGCAGGAAGCTTGGATTCGTTGTAATATAGTTTTTATAGCTAAGATCAGGAGGGTTTGACGATGAATGAACGGAAGAGGCAGATACTTGAACTGCTGAAGGAAGACGCAAGGCGCTCCGCGGACCTGATCGCGACGATGATCGACGCGTCCGTGGACGAAGTGAAGGCGGCCATTGCGGAAATGGAGCAGGATCATATCATCGTCAAATACGCGACCGTCGTCAACTGGAGCAAGGTGGAAGACGAGAAGGTGACGGCGCTCATCGAGGTTCAGATCACGCCGGAACGCGGCCGCGGCTTCGAGGGCATCGCGGAACGGATTTATTTATATCCCGAGGTGAAATCGGTTTATTTGATGTCGGGGGCGTACGACCTGCTCGTCGAGGTGCAAGGCAAGACGCTGAAGGACGTGGCGTCCTTCGTCTCCAACAAGCTGTCCCCGATCGACGCCGTGCTGTCGACCAAAACGTTCTTCATTCTCAAAAAATACAAGCAGGACGGCATCATATTCGAAGAGCATGAGGACGATCACCGTCTTCTCGTCTCGCCGTGAGGGGTGAAGGCCGGATGATTATCGACGAGAAACGGCAGAGCAAGCCCCGGCGAGCTTCGATGGAGGACTATTTGTCTCCGCAGGTGAGAGCGATCAAGCCTTCGGGCATCCGGCGGTTTTTCGATTTGGCGGCCGGACGCAAGGATATCATCACGCTCGGCGTCGGCGAGCCCGACTTCGTGACGCCTTGGCACGTGCGGGAAGCGTGCGTGTACGCGCTGGAGATGGGCAAGACGCAGTATACGTCCAACGCCGGCACGCCGGAGCTGCGCGAGGAGATCGCGCATTACCTGCAACGGCAGTACGAGGTTGCGTACGATCCGGGCAATGAAGTGCTCGTGACGGTCGGGGGCAGCGAGGCGATCGATCTGGCGCTGCGGACGCTGATCGCCCCGGGCGACGAGATTCTCGTGCCGGAGCCCTGCTACATCTCGTATTCGCCGATCACGGCGCTGAGCGGCGGCGTGCCGGTCGGCGTCGAGACGTTCGCGAAGGACCAGTTCAAGCTGACGGCGGAGTCGCTGCGCGCGGCGATCACGCCGAAGTCCAAGGTGCTCATCCTGTGCTACCCGAGCAATCCGACCGGCGGCATCATGACGCGCGAGGACTGGCTGCCGATCGCCAAGGTCGTCGAAGAGCATGACCTGATCGTCATCTCCGACGAGATCTACGCGGAGCTGACGTACGGCACGAAGCACGTCAGCTTCGCCGCGATGCCCGGCATGCGCGACCGGACGATTCTGGTCAGCGGCTTCTCCAAGGCGTTCGCGATGACCGGCTGGCGGATCGGGTATGCTTGCGGCCATCCGGAGCTCATCGCCGCGATGCTGAAGATTCATCAGTATACGGTTATGTGCGCGTCGAACATGGCGCAGGTGGCGGCACTCGAAGCGCTCCGAGGCGGCATGGAAGAGAAGGACCGGATGGTGGAGTCGTACAATCAACGCCGGCGGATCGTCGTGAAGGGCTTCCGCGAGATCGGCCTGGACTGCCACGAGCCGCAGGGCGCCTTCTACGCGTTCCCGTCCATCGCGGGACTCGGCATGACATCGGAGGAATTCGCGACGGGGCTGCTCCAGGACCAGAAGGTCGCGGCCGTCCCCGGCGACGTGTTCGGACTAGGCGGCGAGGGCCATCTGCGCTGCTCATACGCGACGTCCGTCAGCCTCATTACGGAGGCGATCGAGCGCATCGGCACGTACGTCCGCAAGCTGAAGGGCGAATAATAGGAATCTTCTTGATTTCCAGACTTTGTTATACTTGCGTAATCTTTATCGAATCTTTAACCCGCGCTGAGCACAAGCGTCGTGACATGGCATTGATTGATGACAGGAGGGATGGCAGTGACTTGTGCGAGAACGGGTCTTAAGCTGAAGTCCTTAACGTCTATGCGTCGGTTGGAAGACGAAATCTATGCGCTGCGCGTGAAGATGGAACAGTCTTACGCGGAAGAAGCGACGTTCAGCTCGGAGAAGGTCATCGGCCTCAGCCGGCTGCTGGATAACAAGATTAACGAGTATATGCGGTTTCGCAGAGGTTTGGGCGCAGCGCCGTTAAGCTGACCCGGACTCGCGACATCTGTTCCGGGAAGAGGTCCTTGCGAGGGCTTCTTTTCTTTTGCCCGCAGCGCCGGGGATCCGGTCGGCGGCGAGCAATGCCCGCCCGGCCGCAAGTATGCTATAGTGAACGTAACTGATTAACGAAGGCAAGATGCGGAAGGAGCATGCAACGGCGATGAAACTGTATACACGAACGGGCGACGGCGGCCAAACGTCGGTGAAGGGCGGGCGCGTCCGCAAGGACGACGCCCGGGTGGAGGCGTACGGCACGATCGACGAGCTGAACAGCTTCGTCGGCCTGGCGGCGGCGATGGCAGCCGCGCGCGAAGGGCTCGGAACGCTCGCGGCCGAATTGGTCGAGATTCAGCAGGAGCTGTTCGACTGCGGATCGGACCTCGCGTTCCGCGACCCGGCAAACCGGGAGCTCAAGCTGACGGCGGAGGCTGCAATGCGGCTGGAAGGCTGGATCGACGCGCACGACGCGGCCGCGCCGGACATCACGCGGTTTATTTTGCCGGGCGGCAGCGACGTGGCGGCGCAGCTGCACGTCTGCCGGACGGTGTGCCGCCGGGCCGAGCGGCGCGCCGTGACGCTGAGCGCCGAGGTCGAGGTGCCGGCGCCCGTCATGGTGTATTTGAACCGGCTGTCGGATTATTTCTTCGCGGCGGCGCGGGCGGCCAATGCGCGGCTGGGCGTGAGCGACGCCGAGTACGTCAGGAGCGCGGACGTGTTCCGCAAGCGCGATTGATGAGTCTGGACCAGACGTATTACGCGCCGCTCGCGGTTCGCGTGACGGAGGAGGACGCCGGCAAGACGGTCCGCGCCGTGCTGGAACGCCGGCTCGGCGTCTCCCGCAAGCTGCTGTCGCGGCTGAAGCTGACGGAGCACGGCATTACGGTGAACGGCGCGCGCGTCTACACGAATGAGCGCGTGGCCGCGGGCGATCTCCTCGAGCTGCGGATGGAACGGGAGGAATCGGACGACATCCTGCCAGAGCCGATGTCGCTCGACATCGTATTCGAGGACGACGACCTGCTCGTCGTGAACAAGCCGCCGGGCGTCATCGTGCATCCGACGCACGGCCATTATACGGGCACGCTGGCCAACGGCGTCGTCCACCACTGGCGCGAGCGCGGGGAACGGGTGCGCTTCCGGCCGATCCACCGGCTCGACGAGGATACGTCGGGCCTCGTCGCGATCGCGAAAACCGCCTACGTCCACCAGCAGCTCTCGGAGCAGCTGCAGCGCGGCGAGGTGGACAAGCGGTACCGGGCGTACGTGTACGGCCGGCCCGCCGAGGCGGCGGCCACGATCGACGAGCCGATCGACCGCGACGAGGTCAATCCGCATCTGCGGGTCGTGCGGCCGGACGGGTACCCGTCCGTGACCCGTTACGAGACGGAAGCCGTCTACGGCGGCGGCGCGGCGGCGAAGGTGAACCTGAAGCTGGAGACGGGGCGCACGCATCAGATCCGCGTCCACATGAAGCATATCGGCTGCCCCTTGATCGGGGACAAGCTGTACGGCTATGCGGAACTGACGGCGGTCATCGCGGCGGACGGCAAGCCGTTCGATACCGCGGCGGGCGCCGGCGATCCGGCGGCGGTTGCGCTTGCAGCTTGTGCCATGGGCGCGGAGATGCCGGCGTCCGCGGCCGTGCTGGAGGCCGCGGTCGACCGGCAGGCGCTGCACGCAGCGATGCTGGCGTTCACGCATCCGATCACGCGGGAGCGTATGGCGTTCGAGGCCTCGCTGCCCGACGATTTGCGGCGGCTCGAGGCGGCGCTGGAGCGGCTATAACGGGCCGGGCAGCTAGGCCGGGCAGCTAGGCCGGGCAGTTAGGCTTGCGTAGCTGTGCGGCTATGCGGCCGTTCGCGCATCCGGAGGGGGCGCGAGGACGGCCAGCCGCCGCTGCCGCGGCGAATCGTGCGCTTGCGGGCGATGCCGGACGGAGGCTGATATCGACGAATGGAGACGAGGACGAGATGAAGACATTGACGATCTACGACTATCCCAAATGCGGCACCTGCCGCACCGCGATCAAGTGGCTGAAGGGCAAGGACTACGAGCTGGAGCATCACAACGTGTTCGAGACGGCGCCGTCCGAGGACGCGCTGGCGGAGCTCGTGCGCAAGAGCGGCCTCGAGGCGAAGAAGTTTTTCAACACGTCCGGCGAGGCATATAAGGAGATGGGCTTGAAGGATGTTCTGCCGGGCTTGTCGGAGCGGGAGAAGATCGCGCTGCTCGCGTCCAACGGCCGGCTGATCAAGCGGCCCGTCGTCACGGACGGCAGCACGGTCACCGTCGGCTTCAAGGAAGACGACTACGAGCGGGTCTGGGGCTAATCGGCGGATACGGGAGGAGAATTCGTGTGACGAAGAAAACATGGCGGGCCGAGCGGCTGTCGCGTCTCGGCTCGTCGATCTTCGCGGAGGTGGCCGAATGGAAGCGCCGCGCGGCGGCGAACGGGCTGGACGTCATCGACCTCGGCATCGGCAGTCCGGATCTCCCGCCTTCGCCGGCCGTGCGGGAGGCGCTGAGCCGGGCCGCGCTGCGGGATGACGCCTACGGCTATCCCGGTTCGAAGGGGACGCCGGCGTTCCTCGCGGAGGCGGCCGAATGGCTGGCCTTCCGGTTCGGCGTCCGGCTCGATCCGGAACGGGAGCTGGTGTCGCTCATGGGATCGCAGGACGGCCTCGGCCATCTGGCGCTCGCGCTGTGCGATCCCGGCGATGCGGCGCTGCTGCCGGATCCGGGCTATCCCGTCTACGCGGCGGGGCTTGCGCTCGCCGGCGTCGAGCCGCATCTCATGCCGCTGCGGGCGGAGAACGGCTATTTGCCGGATTTCGATAGGATTCCGGACGACGTGTGGCGGCGGGCGAAGTTCATGCTGCTCAACTATCCGAGCAACCCGTTGTCGGCCGTCGCGGACCTCGCGTTCTTCGAGCGGGCCGTTGCCGCCGCCAAGCTTCACGGCGTGCTGATCGTGCATGACCTGGCCTATTCCGAGATGGCGTTCGATGGCTATCGTCCGCCGAGCATTTTGCAGGTTCCGGGCGCCGTCGACACGGCGGTGGAGTTCCATTCCTTGTCAAAGAGCTTCAATATGGCGGGCGTGCGGATCGGCTTCCTGGCCGGCAACCGCGAGGCCGTCGCGGCGATGCGCGAGCTGAAGGCGAACATCGATTACGGCGTGTTCCTGCCCGTGCAGGAGGCGGGCATCGCTGCGCTCCGGGCGGATCGGCTGGGGACTGGACCGAAGGTCGGACCGCTGTACGAGCATCGCCGGGATGTGCTAGTCGAGGCGCTGGCGAAGCAGGGCTGGGATATCGGCCGACCGAAAGCGACCATGTTCTTATGGGCCGAACTGCCCAAAATGGCTTGGCAGCTCGCGGAACCGTGGAGCTCGCGTCGAATTTCCCGGGAAATGCTCGAACGGGCAGGCGTCGCGGTCATTCCAGGCGACGCGTTCGGCGCCGAGGGAGAAGGGTACGTGCGCATCGCGCTCGTGGAGAGCGAGGCCCGGCTGCGCGAAGCGGCGGCCCGCATCGGGGCATTCATTCGCGGCGAATGACCGCATTGCCGCACAGATCGCGTAAAAAGGTCGATCGGGAGAGGAGTCCCGGTCGACCTTTTGTCATATGGCGCGCCTAGCTAGCGAAGCTCGATCGGCAGCTCCCGCAGTCCGCGCATCAGAATGCCGGGCCGCCATTCGGCGCCGGCGAACGACGGGCTGAGCCGCAGATCGGGCAGCCGCCGGAGCAGCGCCGTCAGCGCGATGCGTCCCTCGATTCGGGCGAGCGGCGCGCCGAGGCAGAAATGAATGCCGTTGCCGAAGGCGATATGTTTGTTTTTCTTCCGGCTCAGGTCGAGACGCCCGGGGTCGTCGAACTGGGCGGGGTCGCGGTTGGCCGCGCCGAGGCCGACGAGGATGAGGTCGCCCTTGCGCACGTACTTGCCGTGCCATTCGAAATCGCGGCTGGCCCAGCGGGACGTGGCGATTTCCACCGGGCTGTAGTAACGCAGCAGCTCTTCGACGGCGGTCGCGGACAGCGACGGGTCCTGCCGCCACAGGCGCAGCTGGTCGGGATTCTCGAGCAGCGCGAGCAGGCCGTTGCCGATCAGGTTGACCGTCGTCTCATGCCCGGCGACGATGAGGAGCCAGATCGTGGAGATAAGCTCGTCTTCCGACAGCCGGTCCTGGTTATCGTGCGCCTGAACGAGCAGGCTGATCAGATCGTCGCCCGGCGTTTTCCTTCGCGCTTCGATCAGTTCCTCGAGATAGAGGCGGAAGGCCTGCAGGGAGGGATAAGCAGCCTTCAGCTTCTCGCGGTCGTTGGCCGCTTCGATAAAGTCGCTCGACCAGCGCTTGAACAGGACGTAATCGTCGTCCGGGATGCCCAGCATCCGGCTGATGAAGGTTATGGGCAGCGGGAACGCGAAGTCTTCGATGGCTTCCAGCCTGCCCGCCTGCTCGATGCGGTCTATCAGATCTTCAGCAATGCGCAGGATATCGCTTTCCATGCGGTCGATCATCTGGGGTGTGAAGGCTTTCGATACGATGGCGCGGAGCCGGGTATGGTCCGGAGGATCGGACGACAGCATCTGTTTGCTGATCAGCGCCATTTCCTTCTCGGGGATGACCGCGGCGTAGTCTTCCGGGGACAGGGACTGCAGGTTTTTCGTGATGCGTTCATTGTCCTTGAGCGCCAGAATGGCGTCGTCGTACCGCGTGGTCAGCCAGGCCCGCTGGCCGTCGGGCATGGTCAATTCGTGCAGCGGGTCTTGGGCGCGCAGCCGGTCGTAGAGCTCGTGGGCTTGCCGTTTGAATGCGGGCGACGACACGTCGAGGTTCGCGTTTGGAATCGTCAAGAACGTCACTCCAATCCGATTATTGTCGAGGCGGGGCGAGTCCCTTGCCTGCCGCCTCTGATTGGTAGTGTACACCATCGCCATGGCCGCGCCCATGGGACCGAAGCCGCACGATCGGGTCCAGGCGGAAAAATATCGTTCTCGGCCGGCCTGCGGGCCGTTCATCGGCATGCTGCCGACTGAACGCAACAAAAGCCGCGGCGTTCTCCGCGGCTTGGATCGCGAATGTGCGGACGGCGGACGGCGGGCGGAGCGAATGCAGCAAGGATGCCCTGTTCGCGCCGCGAAGTTACGGCGGGTGCTGCCGCGTTCGCTTCGCGCGGAAGGCTGCGACCGAATGATCGGGCGGCGGGCGAGCAGCGGAGGAAGCGCACGCTTAGCGCTCGATTTTCACCGGCTGGCGCCGTGCCGCCGATTCGTATGCGGCGAGCGCGACGCGCACCGCCTCGAGGCCGTCCTCGCCCGTGACGGCGACCGGCCGGCCGGTTCGGACGCTGTCGACGAAGGAGGCGACGAGGCCGGCATCCATGTCCGAGCCCCAGTTCGCCCAGGACGTCTTCATCGTCGCGTCCTTATGGACGACGATGTTTTGCTTGAACAGATCGACCTTGGAGACGCCGGCGCTGCCGACGATCTCGAGCGTGACGTCGCCCCAGGTCGGGAACGACTTCGTGCGCGACCAGGACGGGTCGAGCGAAGCGATGACGCCGTTGTCGAACGCGAACGCGAGCGCGCCGCAGTCGTCGGCCGCGATGGCGTGGAAGCGGGTGGCGATTTCCGCGTACACCTCGACGATTTCCGCGCCGGGCATGATCCAGCGCATCAAGTCGACGACGTGCACGGTGTGGTCGATGACGGCGCCGCCGCCGGATTTGGCCTTGTCAATGAACCAGCCGCCCGGCATCGTGCCGCGGTTTGTGCCCTCCAGGGCGCGGATGCGGCCGAGCACGCCGCTTTCGACGTCGCGTTTCATCGCCGCGGCCGCCGGGTGGAACCGGCAGGGGAACGCGGTCATCAGCTGAACGCCGTGCTTGCGGGCCGCGGCGACGATGGCTTCCGCGCCCTCCAGGGAATCGGCGAGCGGCTTCTCGCACAGCACGTGCTTCCCGGCTTCCGCCGCGGCGACCGCCATCTCGCGGTGCAGGGCGTTCTCGGAGCAGACGACGACGGCGT
Organism: Paenibacillus sp. GCM10023250; assembly: GCF_042653205.1. Lineage (NCBI taxonomy): Bacteria > Bacillati > Bacillota > Bacilli > Caryophanales > Paenibacillaceae > Paenibacillus > Paenibacillus sp. GCM10023250. The sequence continues at coordinate 49,638 of NZ_JBHSHY010000019.1, forward strand.
CGATGTCCGACGCGAGCAGCTTCCCGTAATCCCGCTCCCACCGCGTGCCGAAATCATGGGCAGCCTGTCGGCCCCGCGCTTCTTCCGGATCCGCGACGCCGGCGATCTCGATGCCGAGCCGGCGCAGTCCGTTGACGTAGGCGTAGACGTGCATATGGGCGACGCCCAATAGACCGATCTTCATTTACGCTTCCTCCTTTCCGAAGCTGTCCATCTCGACGGCGGTACCGGTTGCGGCCGAATGGAGGCACGCCAAGCTGATCCGCAGGGCTTCGTACGCATCCTCGGCGGTCAGGACGGGCGCGATGCCGTCCTCGATGCAGCGGAGGAAGTGCGCGAGCTCGTCGTCGTACGGACTGGCCGCCAGGGCGCTCTGCGGAACCTGCACGGCCGGGCGGTCGGCGGTTTGAGCGGCCAGCCGGGTGCGGTTCGTGACGGCGTCTTCCGAGTTGACGGAGAGAATGCCGCCGCTGCCGGCGACCTCGAGCCGGGTCGCGAAGCCTTCCGGAAACGCCCACGAGCCGTTGGCGTACCCGATGGCGCCGCTGCGGAAGCGCAGCGTGGCGAAGGCGTGATCCGGCCCGGCGTGGTCGCCGGCGGCGCGCAGCCCGCGCGCGTAGACGCGTTCGACGTCGCCGAATGTCCAGCGCAGCCAGTCGAAATCATGCAGCATCAGATCCAGCAGCACGCCGCCGGATTGGGCGAAGTCGGCGTACCAGCCGTTGCTGCCGCTCGGGGCAGAACTGACGCGTTCGGCCCGGACCGTGCCGACGTCGCCGATCTCGCCGGCGCGGATCAACTCCCGGACTCGGACGTATTCCGGGAAGAAGCGGACGACGTGGCCGATATACAAGTGAACCCCGGCCGCCCTGCAGGCGTCGATCATCGTCCGGGCATCCGCGAGCGTACCGGCGATCGGCTTCTCGCAGATGACGTGCTTGCCGAGAGCGGCGGCGCGAAGGACGTATTCCTTATGCAGAGGCGTCGGCAAACAAATATCGATGACGTCCGGTTCGGCGCCTCCCAGCAGGTCGTCCAGCGCGGCATACGCCGCCGTGCCCAGCCGTTCGGCCAGCGCGCCGGCGGCTTCCGGGCGTGCGTCGACGATGCCGACCAGCTCCGCGCGCGGATTGCGGGCATGGGCTTCGGCATGAACGGACCCCATGGCGCCGGCGCCGATAAGTGCGATTCGCATGATCTTGGGACCTCCTCAAGTTTTGCATTAGTAGACGCAGCCACAGGAGTGACAAGGTAGAACAATCCGGCTTCGAAAGCATAGCCGCCCAACATGATTTCACCGTTCTCCGGCACATTTCCTCCCGGCCGGTAAAAAAACGGGCTTTCCCGGAGATGTCCGCCCGCTCGCCCCCTTGCCCAAGAAACAGGTCGTCCCGGGCATATCGGACACGTTTGAACCGGAATTTTCGGGTTGACGGGCCCGAACGCGCGTCGTATACTGCGCCTGAGTAAGTACTGTTTAAACGGAACTCGCCGTCCGGTTCTTGCGTATTGGAGGGGAGTTCGTTCATCGCCGACAACCAAAAAGACCCCGCCATTCCAGATGGCAGGGCCGTGCATACCGCTTAACCTCTTATGGACGATGCTCGGCTTCGGCCGCTCTGCTGCGCTCTCGTTCGACGAGCGTCTGCGCTTCCGTGATCTTCTCGGCGATGGTTAGCAGCAGCGCCTTGAATTCGGGATCGGTTTCGGAGCGGATGTATCGGTCAACGGCCGCTTCTTTGTATGTCAGCGTTTTCATGATTTCCTCCTCCTGCCAGAACGCGTCGCCGCGAGACGCCGCAATCGTATAGAGATCCAATTGATCGTTCAGCCACTGCCCGTACGAATGCCGTCTAGATTTGGCCATCCGAGGCCGCGAGCCATACCCGCTCCCAGACATTGGAAGGCGCTTGCAATTGCTTTCTCGCTTCCTCAAATTATAATAAAGCTACCGTTACATAACCGTTACATGGCTGACCAAGAGGCCGTAACGCCGCAATCTGCCACACGCTTCTCTAGCAAAACGGCAAAACCAGAACAGATTCGGCCTCAGACGGCCCGATTGGAGGTGTTCGCTTGTCCGAGATGAAGGAACCGGGACCGGTGCTGAAGTACCGGTATTCGCCGACGAGCAGCCCGGAAGCGGAAACGATGCTGCTGCTGCACGGAAACGGCTTCAACAGCTCCTTGTGGGGCGGGATGGCGGAACGGTTGAACGAATGCTTCCAGGTGCTGTACATCGACTTGGAAGGCGGAGAAGCGGAATGCGCGACATGGGACCGGCTCTGCGGCGAACTGCGCGACTTGCTCGCGCGCCTGGATATTCGCGAGCTTCATATTACGGGGCACGCGTTCGGCGGGTCGTTCGCGGTCGCCTTTGCCGACCGTTATCCGGAGACGGTCAAGACGCTCGTCCTCATATCGATCGCCGTATTCTATCCCGCCGTCGAAGGGGAACGAATCATTAGCACCTACCTCGATTATATCGCGGAACAAGGCCTCCCGGCCGTCACCCGGCGGGAAGTCATCCCGTTCCTGACCTCGCTTCCGGAAGGGGATGAGACGCTCGAAGCCATCTATCGCGCTTACGACCGGATCGACGAGCGGCTCTATCTCCAGCTGTTCAAGCTGCAAATGCTGGAGCGTCCGGTTCACGAACGGCGCAAGATCGATTGCCCGACGCTGCTGATCGCGGGCGAGCAGGACAAGCTGTACTTGCCGCAGCTGCAGTCGATCACGGCCGGCTACTTCCAGAGAGGGTCGTTCCTGATCATGCCGAATGCGTGCAACGCCGTATTTATCGACCAGCCGGAACTGACGGCCCAATGGATCCGGAGCTTCGTGCTGACCGCGTCGAATTACGCGCAGCGGCCGTCGCAGACGGCGATGGGCAGCCCTGTTCCGTCCATTATCCGCGCGGTGATGCACAATCTCGTGCCGGATTTGCAGCCGCGCGAGTCGGGGCGATCGGCCATACAGGTCCTGCACATCGCGCTGTTCCACCCGTTCGAAGTGCGGCTGAACGGCGTGCCGATCCCGGACGGCTGGGACAAGCGGTACGCCAAGACGATCCTGGCGTATTTGACCCTGCGCCCGTCCTGCACACGGGAGGAGCTGTGCGACGCCTTGTTCCCTGCGCTCAGCCGGCTGACGGCGCTCAGCAACCTGCGCGTCTACCTCGGCTACTTGAAGAAGCTGCTCGAGCTCCCGGACGGCGAGTCGGTGCTGGTCACCAGCCGGACCCATATCCGGCTGAACGCGAAGATCGAATGCGACCTGCAGGTCTACGACGCGGAGCTCAAGCGGATTCTGTTCATTACGGACGGCGAGTCGAAGTACGCGGCCGCGCGGGCGCTGCTGCGGACCGTCGGCACGGAGCCGTTCATGCAGGGCATTTACGACCAGTGGTTCCTCGACATCCGCAGCGATATCGAAGAACTGCTCGCGAGCCTGTCGGAATGGGCGGCGTCCTGGGAGGCGCGGATGGAACGGCCGGACTCGGCGCGTTATTTCGCCCAAATCGCGAACCGCCTGACGGACGGCAGAGATTCCTTGTAAATTGCATCCAAACGACGATCGGCGTTGCGGCCGGGGGGCTTCCTATTCTATGATAAGAGTAACATTTGATAGAACAGGAAGGACGAACCGATGAACGAAAACAAGATTCTGATCGTCGACGGGATGGCGCTGCTGTTTCGGGCGTTCTTCGCCCAGTCGTACGACGCGCGCCGCATGGCCGACGGTACCCCGACGAACGCCGTTTACGGCTTTCTGCAGTATTTGTTCGACGCCGTCAACCGTTTCGAGCCGACGCACGTGCTCTGCTGCTGGGACATGGGCAGCAAGACGTTCCGCACGGACATGTACGCCGGCTACAAGGCGAACCGGCCGGATGCGCCGGACGATCTCGTCCCGCAATTTTCTTTGGTGAAAGACATCGTCGCTGCGCTCGGCATTCCGAACGTCGGGCTGGAAGGCTACGAGGCAGACGACTGCATCGGCACGCTCGCGAACAGGCTGAGCGAGCTCGGCCACGTGTACGTGCTGACGGGCGACCAGGACATGCTGCAGCTCGTCTCGGAACGCATCCACGTCGCCATCATGAAGAAGGGCCGCGGCAATTACGCGGTGTACGACCTCGACTTTCTGCAGACGGACAAGGGCGTGCGGCCGTTCCAGATCATCGAGATGAAGGGGCTGACCGGCGACACGAGCGACAACTATCCTGGCGTCAAAGGCATCGGCGAGAAGACGGCGCTTAAGCTGCTGCAGGAGTACGAGTCGATCGACGGCATCCTGAGTAATTTGGACGCGTTGTCCAAGAGCGTCAAGGCGAAGATCGAAGCCGACCTTGAAATGCTCCATCTGTCGCGCACGCTGGCGCGGATCAACGTCGAGGTGCCGATCGAATGCGAGCTGGAGACCTGCACCTGGAGCGGGCCGCAGGACCCGGCGCATCCGGTGTTCGAGCAATATCGGCTGACCTCGCTGCTGAAGCTGATCGGGTAGCGGGACGGCGCAGCGGAAACGGACAGAAAAAGGGCGTCCGAAGAGCCGCGATCATCGCTGCTCCTATCGCCGATGTGATGTGGCCGTAATCTAGCGTGTCCGTCGTGAGGGCCTCATAGTATGGATTGGTAGTTAGGCAACGATAGAATGAACCAAAGAGCAGTTTGCCGCCGCTGGCAAACTGCTCTTTTTTTGGCTTGATCAGAGGGTTCCTTGCTCTTGCGTATTGGATAGATGTGCCTGGGCCAACATAATCGCAGCATCATAGAAAGTATCTTGTCTATGAGGATCACTTCTATGAATGATGGCATCCACAATAGCCCCGCCATATAGCATCTCTAATTGAGCAGCAAATATTATTCCCTGGCGTCATCTGCTAATGATTTTATAAATTATAGGCAGCGGCCTTACCTTAGGTCCGGGCGCAGCAGCGTTAGTGGAGTTCAATTCTTATTCCAATAAAAGGCTGCCGGGATCCATCAATACGATTACGCAAGCCGTCGGTATCATTATCGCCACTAGTGTTGGCGCATCCTTGATTAAATATGCGCCGTTTCCGTTACACCTCAGTTATTGGGTCTTATGTGCGCTTGTCTTTTTCAGCATTATCTTTTGTTTATTCCTGCCACAGAAAAAACAGATCCGAACGCCTCGGGTGGTCGCTGGAAACCGCGAGGAGTCAAAATTCCTCAAGGATTGGCGGGGGTTATATATCGTAGCTGGCTTGGCCATCGGGACCGCTTTCGGGGCTGTTGCGATTTTTGTTTCGCTCGGAGCGCAAATTGCACGGGATATCATCGGGACGAAAGACATACTTGTCATTGGGGCCGTTTTATCCATCTCGTATCTACTCATGGCAGTGACTGCTGTATTTGCGGGTAAGCTGAGGCCGGTTATTTCAATCCGAATTGGTCTGGTTTCAAATTCTTTTTACATTGATGCTGCTAACATTCGCAGCTGAGCTTCACTCGTTTATTATTTTTATTTTGGCCGCGATATTTTGTAGGCTTGCTTATGGCTTTTCTGGAACAGGAGCTATTGGTCTTGCAGCCATTAACTCTCCAGAGCGGTACCGGGTACAATTTCTGTCTGCCGTATTGGTCATGGCCTATCTGTTCCAAGGCGCCACTTCTTTTGGGGCTGGAGTAACATCTACAGTCTACGGATTTAGTTTTGCTATCACGCTGTTTGCATCGATCATCAGTCTAATTGCGCTCATCGCTTTATTCCTCACATTAAAGAACAAGAAGGAGAGTAGGGGAATTCAGATCGTTTCCACACAGTCGTGAACAGGAATTTAATTTTATAAACAAAACAGGAAAATGCCCGGAACTAGACTGCTTCCGGGCATTTTCCTATGTTGGCAAGAAATTGAGTTAAGTATCAGGGACGATCAAGGCTCGTCCAGCGCGTCCGGATAGCTGTCTTCTCCGGGGTATTCGCGGTCCATGCCTTCGTGCAGCTCGCGGTTCTCGTAGTCGAACCGGTTCGGGGAGCGCATGTCCATCCGCCATGGCGTGCTCTTGCCGAGCGACGCCGATTGCATGCTGGAACCGTAGGAGCCTTCGGGAAATTCCTCCGCGGCGAGATCGTTGCGCTGGGACTCAACTGTCTTGAGATCCGTATAAGCTTGACGATTTTCTTCTTCGAACACGTCGGCTACCTCCTGAAACGGATTGGGTGGTACCGTTTCAGTGTACCCCGATCAGTCGGTAAAATTCACCGTTCCCACCACAAGCTCGAGAAACTGGCGAAGCTCGGCCGCTTCCTCTTCGGTCAGCTTGTAAGTGTATTCCAAGTACCCTTCCTCGTCCAGATCGTCCTGTCCCACGATCGCGGTCCGTCCGGACTGCAGGTCGGTAATCAGCTTCTTGCCGTAGAAGCGGTTGGTCGTCATAATGGCGAGATCGAACCGTTTCAGGCTCGGCGTTATGAAGGTTACGAAGCGGGTCGACGTTTGTTCGGTCGAATCCGACATAAAATCGTAATCGGTCAGCTGCATCGGGCGTTCCTCCTTTGTTGGGTCTATCATAGCATCCCGTTCCGGGCCGTTCAATACGAAATAGGGGAACAATTGTTCGATTTTACTATTGCCTTTGCCATTATAACTGTGCTATGATGAATGCAATCGAATCGTTGCACGTGAGGAAGCACCTCTTATTGCCATATTCTATGGCGTTAAGGGGTGCTTTTTTGCGTTTATGCGCATGATGGCGCGCGTGGCGCGGGCGGAGCGGATTTGATGACACTAAGAGACGGAGGTGGCCTGCATGCAGGTCGTATTTTTGAACACATTTGAGAAACCGGGCGGAGAGGACGGGCCGGCGCGCGAAGCGCAGCTGTCGATCTGCGAACAGAACGGCGTTTGGTCGGTGATTTGGACCGACGCGGACGGACCGGGGGAAGGCGGCCAGTCGACGTGGTACGAAGGCGGGTCGTGGGAAGAGATGATGACCGCGTTCCGGCATGGCATCGCGGTTCAGATGGGCGAAGGCTTCTCGCCGCTGATCGACGGCATGCTCGAGGAGCGGCGAAGCGTGAACGCGGGCACGGCGCAGTATGCCATGATTCAATGCTACGGGGAGATATACGGGAATGCGGAGCTGTTCAACGCGCTGCGCGACTGGCGGCGCGCCAAGGCGGCGTCCATCAAGAAATCGGCCTATCTCGTGGCGACGAACCGGATGCTGTGGATGATCAGCGCCTACGTGCCGCTGCAGCCGGAAGAATTGATGCAAATCCCGGGCTGGGGCGAGGCCAAGCAAGCCGCATACGGTGCGGATGTGCTGGCGATCACGGGCGCGTTCGAACGGGAGACGTCGTTTCCTCTCGATTGGGTGGCGGACAAGCTCGATCCGAAGGTGTACACGAAATGGGTGTTCAAGCAAAAGGAGAACAAATACAAGACGCAGCTCGACCGCCAGCAGGAGAAGCGCGACCTGCTGCGCGCGATCGCGGAAGGCAAGTCGATCGAGGAACTGCAGGCGGAGATCGAGCTGCCGCGGCGGGATTTAATGGAACGGCTCGAGAAGCTGGACTTGGATGGCTACGATCTAGAGCCGCTCATCGAGAAGGAGCTCGCGAGCATGCCAGCTTCCGAACAGCAGCTCGTCTGGGACGCGCTGCAGTCCATGGGCGACCGGTACTTGAGGCCCGTGCTGCATCAGGTGTATGGCGAGGATGCGGAGCAGAGCAAGGGAAAGGCGGTGGATCTGCTGTACGACCGGCTGCGGCTTATCCGGCTGCGGTATCGCCGTTCGGGCGGCAATCGGGTGTCATAGCGTCCAGATCGGATCTTCGAACCGGATGGAGGCGCCGCTGCCGCAGTCCCGTCCGGTCTCGTAGGAGCGGTTGCCGATCAATTGGGCGGCCGCTTCGCGCAGCCGATGTTTGGACGGCGCCTCTTCGTCGATCGAGCCATTGATCCCCGGCGCCTCCGGTTCGTCGCAGCGCAGCCATTGAAGCACGGCCGACACGACGGCCAGGCTCTCGTCCATCGCCCGGTCCCAGAGCGTCCAGACATCCTCGTCGTATTGCGTCCTGCCGTTCGTCGGATCCAGCCAAGGACGCCGGGATTCGTTCAGGATATCCAGCTCCGGCAGCCGGCGCTTGTAAACGAACGGATCGATTTGCTTGAACGTCAGGAAGCGCTTGATGCCGATTGGATCGTGAAACAGCCGCTGCGCCCGGATCATGTCGCGCATCGCGTGCTGCCAGTCTTCGCGCCGGACGCGAGGTGCCGATTCGGGGTAGTGCACGGCCGCGATTTGTTCGAACGCTTCCAGGATCGGCCGGGGAAGTTCCCCGCGATTGTCGATTTCCCGCCACACCTCCGTCTTCCAGGTCTCCGCGCCGAGCAGCTTGCGGACGATGAGCGTGTCCATCATGACTTCGAAGCGTTGATGATCCCATTTGCGAAAGCCCGAGCGGCTGAACACGTACGGATGCATGACGCGGTCCAGCAAATGATGCAGCAGGAAACCGAGCGCATAGGCGAGCGCGTCGTCTTTGCCGGGATCCCGGTCGATAGCGGCATGATCCGCCGCATCGAGCAGGTCCATGAGGACCGGGCCGCAGTGCCGCTCGTGCATGGCGCTTCCGAGTGCCCCCATTGTCCGGTCTGTCTGCCAAGGCAGGAAATGATGATAAAACAGAAAATCGGGGCCTTGACAGCCCATATTGAACATGCGCCGGCGCTCCGGAAGGGCAATCAATGCCTCTTCGCCGAGTGCCTGCAGGCAGCGCTGTCCGAATAGCAAATGGGTCCACACGTTTGGCACGGATAACCTCCTCAACGTTCTGGTGAGTGAAGCAATACGCGGGATCCGCGCGAAAAAAAAAGGCCGTGCCGAGAAAATGAGCTTCGTGTTGCGAGCGGAGATTCGGCCATCGGAACCATGTCCATAGACACGGGGGCGCGGAATGATGACCGGGGTCTTCAAGGCACGTTTAGGTCTAATGTTCGACATATTTCTTCATATCTTGCAAGATCTAGTATACTTGGCCTAATCATTCCTGTATACTTGTAATGAGTTTGAAAGAAATCGTCGAAAAGGGGCGTTATCCTGAAGATGAAGGCTGAATATATCAATCCCTTCTTGGAGTCCGCTAAAATCGTGATCGAACAAGTGATTCAAATCAGACCTTCTACGGGGCAGCTCGGCATTAAAGATATCAAATTCGTCGAAAACTACATATGGATTCAAATCGGCATCAACGGCCAAATGAACGGCGATATCGTGTTCGGCTTAAGTGAGCAGGTTGCGCTCAAGATGGTTTCCGCGATGATGGGCGGCTATACCGTCGCCGTGATGGACGAGATGGGCAAAAGCGCGATTTCGGAGCTCGGCAACATGATCAGCGGCAACGCGAGCACGATACTGTACAACCAAGGCGTGCGGGTGGACATCACCCCGCCGAAGGTCATACATTCGGCTCAGACCGCCGGATTCACAGCGACTAGAGCATTGACGATTCCGCTTATCATGGAGGGAATCGGCGAGCTGGATATTCAGGTTCTTCTTGCATCGTAGCATGATTTCAAGCTCCCGCGGGAGCTTTTTTTCTTATCCGGCAAAGACGCGGCCCTTTTGCCTATTCGTACCGGTTACGTTAAACTGAAGGACAGGTGATGCTACGTGCTGAAAGGGAAAATCATCGTCATAACCGGCGCAGGGAGCGGTATCGGCGCGGAAACGGCCAGGCAGCTGGCCAAGCATGGCGCCGTGCCCATCTTGACCGGCCGCAGCAAGGCCAAGCTCGAGCAGGCCGCCCGGACGATCGAAGGGCCGCACGGCGTGTACGAGATGGACGTGACCGACGACGGTGCCGTCCAAGCCGTCATCCCCGAGATCGCGCGCGCGTACGGACGGCTGGACGTTTTGCTCAATAATGCGGGCTTCGGCGTGTTCGAGACGCTCGAGGATACGCCCATCGAACGGTTCGAGGCGATGATGGACACGAACTATATGGGCATCGTCCGCTGCACGAAGGCGGCCGTCCCCGTCATGCGTGCCCAGGGGGGCGGGCATATCGTGAACGTCGCGTCCATGGCCGGCAAGCTGAGCACGGCCAAAGCGTCCGGCTATGCCGCGACCAAGCATGCGGTGCTTGGCTTTACGAACGCCATCCGGCCGGAGTTATCCGGCTTCGGCATCGCGGTGTCGGCCGTCAATCCCGGCCCGATCGACACGCCGTTCTTGAACGCCGCCGATCCGTCGGGAGCGTATTTCGATCGGTTGAAAGGCTTCATGCTGAAGCCGGAGCAGGTCGCCTCGGCGATCGTACGGGTAATCCGGAAACGGACGCCGGAAGTCGATCTGCCGCGGTCGGCCGCGATCGGCATCCGGATCTACGGACTGTTTCCGCGGTTCGCCGACCGGGTCGCGGGCCGCTGGCTTAACCGCAAATAAGCATACGAGTTACATGAGGAGTTTGATAAATCGTGTCCTGGGAATCATTGCAGCTGCAGCCGCAGCTGATCGAAGCATTGCGAAGCCATCAAATCGAATCGCCGACGCCGGTGCAGGCGGAGACGATTCCGCTGCTGCTCGCGGGGCATGATCTGTCCGCCCGGTCGCAGACCGGCTCGGGCAAGACGCTGGCCTACATGCTGCCGGCGCTGGAAAAGGCGGATCCGGCTAGCGATACCGTGCAAGTCATGATCATCGCGCCGACGCAGGAGCTGGCGATGCAAATTTACCGTGTCGCGGAGAGGTACGGCGAAGCGCTCGGCGTCAAGGCGCAGCAGCTGATCGGCGGTGCTTCCATGCAGCGCCAGGTCGAGAAGCTGCGCGAGCGTCCGCAGCTCGTCGTCGGCACGCCCGGCCGTATCCATGAGCTGGTGAAGGCCGGCAAGCTTAAACTGCACGCCATCCGGCTCGTCGTGATCGACGAAGCCGACCAAGTGTTCAATTTGGGTTCGACCGTCGAAGTCGAATCGCTGCTGAAGGGCATGCTGCGGGACCGGCAGATCGCGTTCTTCTCGGCGACCCGGCCGCAGGCGATGGCCGACGTGGAAGCGCGATGGATGCGCGAGCCGCAGGCGGTGGACGTGGAACGCCAAACCGGCGGCCGCGTCGACCATTATTATCTCGTCTGCGACAAACGCGACAAGGTGGATACCGCGCGGCGGCTTCTCCGGCTGCTGAAACCGGCGTCGGCGCTGCTATTCATTAACGAGACCGACGAAATCGCCAATTATGAGGCAAAACTGAAGTACGAAGGGTTCACGGTGGAGACGCTGTACGGCGACGCGGACAAGCAGCGGCGCGCGGCCACGCTGGCCCGATTCCGCGACGGGCGGATTCAGATTCTGCTCGCGACGGACGTGGCGGCGCGGGGGCTCGACATCGCGGACCTGCCGCTCGTCGTCCATCTGGACCCGGCGCTTGACGCCGACCATTACGTGCACCGCTCCGGGCGCACGGGGCGGATGGGCAAGTCCGGCACGGTCGTCTCCATCGTGACGCGGAACCAGCTGTTCATTATGGACAAATTCCGCAAGCAGCTCGGCCTCGATCTGCGGGAGAAGACGATGTACCGCGGCAAGCTGTGGACACCGGGTGAGGAAAAGGGCCGCGCCGGCGAAGGCGGCCGGCGCGAAGCAGCGGAGCGCCGCGGGGCCGAGGGCGGCCGCTTGTCGGCGGCACGGCCGGCGGAGCGGCGCGGCGACGTCGCGTCTGTGCGCGTCGCCGATGGCGGCGCCGGAATCGCAGCGCGCCGGGCATCAGCCGGCACGGCCGGTCAGCCGGCGCGCGGGATAGCCGCGCAATCCGGCGGCAGGGCTGCCGGCCCCGGTGCGGGGGCGACCCGCGAAACGGGCCGAAAGCCGGCGCCGCCGGCGGCGAAGCCCGCCAAGTCGAAGAAACAACTAGAGCAGGAGCGCAAAAACAAAGGCGCGCCGAAATGGTTGAAAGCCAAACGGGACGGCGCGCCGCAGTAGTCGGCGATGCAGCCTGCGTGAAACAGCAGGAACCGGAAAGGGTCAGAACCCTTCCGGTTTTTTTTGTCGTGGTCACGGGAAGGTCACGCAATGCTGACGGGCGTTCGGGAGAGGTCATGAGAACACCGTACGAAGGAAGGCAAGCGAAGGTCGCGGACTGTCGCGGGAAGTTGCGGACAGCCGTATGACGGCCGTAGGAAGGAAGGCCTCGTTAATACGCGCCCATTGAAAAACGAGTCACTTGTAACGATGCCGATCGGCCTGCCGCAAGGCGCAGCCGCCGCTTCCCAACCGCCGTCGCGCATGGGAGTGAAACGATTCAATAAACCTCTTAACCGCGAAGAGACAATCCCAAGATTATCGCGCATTCCTACGGGTTTGCCTAGTTGATCGATAAAGTGAAATCGCTGGTGAAACGCCCTTTTTCGTGCCCGGGCACACAATATGCTGGCTCGATCGCGATTACTCGCCGTTTGTCAGAATCACCGATTTCACTATACGATAGCGCTTACAGAGACGTGTTTTAATTGCCGAATGTCAATCAGGGCACGGATACGGGGGGACGGATGCAGCCGATATAGCGGCAGTCGAATCGTTTCACATTTCCATCGCAGCCGGTTGATCTCATGCCGATTCCGCGAGGAATCCTCGATCGCAATCTCTTCGATCGCAATCTATTATAGCCGGCTTGTCCCGCTGTCTGATTCGCACAGTCGGAGTCTGCTTCTTCAGTTGGATTCTATCACATTTAAGCTCTATCAGCATTCAAACCTATCCCATGACGAGGTGACGACAATGCGTTTTTATTTAATCGGGGCGGGCGTCATTAACCGCACCCATGCGGAAGCGATTTACAAGCTGGACGGCGAGGAGACCATCGAGATTAAGGTGGCCGATCCCAATCCCGCGGCGCTGGCGGGGTTCCTGGAGCGCTTCCCGGAAGCGGAGGCTTTTGCGGACGCCGGAGACATGCTGGCGGAACCGCCGCGCGAGGACGACATCGTCATCGTGGGGACGCCGCCGTTCACGCATTTCCCCCTGTCTCAGATGGCGCTGGCGTCCGGCCGGCACGTGCTCTGCGAGAAGCCGCTCGTCATGAACCGCGGCGAAGCCGAGGCGCTGCTCGAGACGGCGAAGGCGCAATACCGGCTGCTCGGCTGCTGCAGCGTCCGGTTCCTCGACGTGCCGAAGACCGAGGAAGTGAAGAAGCTGCTGAACGACGGCACGCTGGGCGACGTGTACAAAATATCGTTCGTCTTCCGCGGCCAGCGCGGACGGCCGGGCGTCGAGTACCAGCCGGAGAGCCGCTGGTTTCTGGATCGCGCCAAAAGCGCCGGGGGCATCGTGATGGACTGGGGGCCGTACGATTTCGCGGTATTGAACGACCTGCTGCAGCCGCGGCGCATCGAGGTGGCCGCCGCGTGGACGAGCAAGCCGCAGACGGACATCGACCCGACGGACACGGTATACGACATAGAGGGCCATGTTGGCGCCATGCTGAAATTCGAGCAGGACGATGGCCGGTCGGTGTGGGTGCAGTACGAGCGCGCGTCGTGCACGCACGGCGAACCGTATGCCTTCGTCGAAATCGAAGGGACGAAAGGCGCGGTGAAATGGTCGCCGTATTTCGAAACAGACCACGTCCTCGTCAAAACCGACCGGGGCGGCGAGGTCGACGCGCAGGAGCGCGCGGTGCCGTACGAGGGGCCGATCGGCTATATGGACCATCCCGTCCATTTCTTCCGCCGGCAGGTGAAGGGGCTTGCGTCGCCGGCGATCGTGAACGAGCAGGCGGTGTTCAACTTCATGCAGCTGCTGGCGATCTACGAAAGCGCGGAAAGCGGCCGGCCGGTGGCGCTGGGGAGGAACGTGCATGCGTAGCTTCAAAGGCTTCTCGACCGGGCTGTACGGCTGGCAGGCCGAGTATTGGAAGGACGGCCGCGAACCGGCACTGGACGACATCTTCCGTGCCTGCGCGCAGGCCGGTCTGCAGGCGGTCGAGGCTGATCCGACGCCGGACGTGCTCGCGCTCGCGAAGCGGCACGGACTCGCGATATCCGGCGCCTATATCGGCCTGCCGCTGCACGAGCCGTTCGAGCGCCTGAACGTTCAGGAGACCGTGCTGCCGGCGGCGATCAGACTGGCGGAGGCCGGCGGCACGGATCTCGTGATCAACGCCGATCCGAAGGGCGGCTGGGACGCGCCGCAGCCCAAGTCGGAGGACGAGTTCGAGCGCCAAGGCGACAATCTGTCGCGCATCGCGACGGCGGCCGGCGGCCTCGGGCTGACGGTCAGCATGCATAACCACGCGGCGGACGGCCATAATGCGGAAGGTGACCTGCGCTCCGTGATCCGGTATGCCGACGGCACCGTCGGCCTGTGCGTCGACACCGGCTGGGCGCATGTGGCGGGCATGGATCCGATCGGGCTGCTGCGCCGATATCCCAAACGGATTCGCGCGTTCCATCTGCGCAACCAGTTCGGCGTCGTCCCGAGCGAGGAGCTGGCCGAGGGCGACATCGACATGAAAGCGCTGTTAAACGCCGCGTCCGAGATCGGCTACGGCGGCTGGCTGACGTTCGAGCTGCTGCACGAGGAAGGGACGAACGCCAAGCGGACGCTCGCGGAGGCAACCGCCAGATCCGTCGCGTTCCTGCAAGCCTGCCTGCGCGAGCGGCAATAGGCGCCGACGCGAGCGCCAATAAACGCCGACGTAGGCGCCGCGGGGGACGGCAGCGCAAGCGATGCGCGGCTCACTTGCGCGTTCTTCCCCGCCGGGTTCGGCTATGCGTTCCGAGCCCGAGCCGCCGCTGCGGGCCGTATCGACCAGCAGCACCCAACAAGCATGTCCCATGGCAAACCGAGATGGAGAGGTACACGACAGATGGCAGCTACGATCAAAGACGTCGCGAAACTCGCGGGGGTCGCGATTTCGACCGTGTCCTACGCGCTGAACGGCTCCCCCAAGATCAGCGACGAAACGAAGCGCAGGGTCGCCCGGGCCGCCGAGGAGCTGAACTACCGCCCGAGCGGCGCCGCGCGCAACTTGAAGAAGCGCAAGAGCGAGACGATCGGCCTGTTCCTGAACGCCCTAGGCGGTCCCTTTTACAGCCAGCTGATCGAAGGCATCCAGGAGGTCGTCGCCTCGTACGACTACAAGCTGATCGTCTCCAGCACCTTCGGCGGGGAGAACAGCTCGGCGCACCGGGTGCTCCGGGAGAAATTCGTCGACGGCGCGATCATCATGGGCTTCGACATCCGCGACAGCCTGATTCTGACGATCGCCGGCAAATCGCTTCCCATCGTCGTGCTCGACCGGGAACTGAACGCCGACTACGTCCACAGCGTGCGGATCGACGACGAGCTGGGCGCCTACGAGGCCGTGTCCCATCTGATCAAGCTGGGGCGGAGGAAAATCGATTTTCTGAGCGGCCCGGTTGTCGCTTACGACAATGCCAAGCGCTTCGCCGGCTACCGGCGCGCCATGGACGAGCACGGCCTGGCGTATGCGAGGACGATCAAGGTGCAGGGCCGTTACACCGAGACGACCGGCTACCAGTCGATGAAGCTGATGCTGGCCGCGAACCGGGTGCCGGACGCCGTGTTCGCCGCGAACGACGAGATGGCGATCGGCGCCATGCGCGCCTTGCAGGAAGCGAATCTGTCGATTCCGGACGACGTGGCGGTCGTCGGCTTCGACAACATTCACCAGGCCTCGTACGTCCGGCCCGCGCTGACGTCGGTCGGCCACTCCCGGTACGAGCTCGGCGCCATTGCGACCCAGTGCTTGTTCCATTCCCCGCGGGAAGGCCAGTCGATCGTCCTGCCGACCGAGCTCGCGATCCGGCAGTCATGCGGGTTCGGCCGCGCGGACGGACCGCCGGCCGCCAATGTATGATGCCCGCCGCAAGACCCGTAATCGGAATACAGGAGGATGATCCCGTGGCAGTCTTAACCGGCAAACGGACCGCTTCGCCCAAGAAAGGCAAAGGCCTGAAAACGCAAAACGTCAAAGTGCTCTACTTGTTCCTGCTGCCCGCGCTCGCGCTGACCTTCGTGTTCGCGTACCTGCCGATGTTCTCCAACTACATCGCGTTTCTGGACTACGACTTCAACAAAGGCTGGTTCGGCTTCGGCAGCAAATTCGTCGGCTTCGACAATTTCGCCAAATTTCTGCATGACGACAAGTTCTATACGCTGATCGGGCGCACGCTGCTGTACAGCGTCACGATGATGGTCGCGACGTTCCCGGCTCCGCTGATTCTGGCGCTGCTGCTGAACGAGCTGCGGGGCGAGCGATTTAAAAAGATCGTGCAGACGACCTCGTACATCCCGCACTTCGTGTCCTGGGTTACGGTGGCCGGACTGTTCTACCTATTCCTCACCGTGGACGCGACCGGCCTCGTCAACAACATCCGGCAGTTCTTCGACCCCGGGGCGGAGCGCATCTCGTTCATGCAGGACGCGCATAACTTCCTGCCCGTGCTCGTCATCTCGGAGGTGTGGAAGGAGACGGGCTGGGGGACAATCCTGTACCTCGCCGCGCTGACAACCATCGACCCGCAGCAGTACGAAGCGGCGCAGGTGGACGGGGCGAGCCGGCTCCAGCGCTTGCGCTACATCACGCTGCCCGGCCTCGTGCCGACGATGTGCATCCTGCTCATCTTCTCGCTGAGCGGTCTGCTGGCCACGAACTTCGACCAGGTCTTCAACCTGCAGAACAAAATGATCCGCCTCGATACCGACACGATCGGCGTCTACACCTACTATCAGGGCTTGGTGAGCGGGCAGTATTCCTATTCCGCCGCGGTCGGGCTGTTCCAGGGGCTCGTCTCCTTCATTCTGATCATGGCGACGAACGCCACGACCAAGCGGCTGAGCAACGTCGGCATCATCTAGGGAAAGGAGCTTCTGACGATGCAAGCGACACTCCAAACGGCGGCGAAGGCCCCGGAGAAACTGGCGATGAAAGGCACGAAGATCCGCCGGACGGCCGGCGAACGCGCCTTCGACGCGTTCAACGTCATACTCATGGTCGTCTGGGCGCTCACGGCCGTCTATCCGTTCTGGTACATTCTCGTCATGTCCTTCAACACGGGCGCCGACGCGGCCGCGGGTCCGATCTGGTTTTTCCCGCGCGCGTTCACGCTCGAGAATTACGCCTTCGTGTTCCAGTACGACCGGCTGCAGACGGCGTTCGTCGTCACGGCGCTGCGCTGCGTGATCGGACCGGCGCTGTCCGTATTCGTGACCATGCTGGCGGCGTTCGCGCTGTCGAAGCGGTTCCTGCCGGGCCGCAAGACGATCTTGTTCTTCTTCATGATTCCGATGTTCATCGGCGGCACGATCATTTCGAACTACGTCGTCATCGCGAAGCTGGACCTGTTGAACAACTTCCTCGTGTACGTCCTGCCCGGCGCGTTCGGCTTCTTCAGCATGATCATCATGCGCACGCATATCGAGGAGCTGCCGGAGGAGCTGCAGGAGTCGGCGACGATCGACGGCGCGGGGTATGTCAGGATTTTCTTCCAAATCATCCTGCCGCTCAGCATGCCGATCATCGCCGCGTTCGCCTTCTTCTCGGTCGTCGGCAATTGGCTGGACTATTACACCAACCTGATCTACGTTACCGACCGTTCTTTGAGCACTCTGCAGTTCGTGCTTTACGAGATCATCAACCGCGCCGAAGCGAACACCCTGATCGACTTCACCAAGACGACCGGCGCGCAGCAGCGCAGACTGATGTCGATGGCCAACAACACCGTGCCGACGCCGGAGGTCATCAAGATGACGGTCATGGTCGTCGTGACGTTCCCGCTGCTGTTCGTGTATCCGTTCTTCCAGAAGTATTTCGTTAAAGGCATGCTGACCGGAGCGGTCAAGGCGTAAGCGCCATGCTGCCCGTCATCGCCATCATAAAGGGGAGGTTTATCGGGTTATGAGAAAGGGAATCGCGCTTCTAATGACGGTCGCGCTGTCGGCCGCGCTCGCCGGCTGCAGCGGATCGAACGGCGGAACGAACGAGCCGGCCGGCACGGCGTCCGACGCGAACAAGGGGACGGCATCCGAGACGAACAAGGGCACGGGGAACGCGCCGGCGCCGGTCGATCCGTCGAGCTTCAAGGAGATGCACCTGGAGGTGCTGAGCCAGCTGCCAACCAATCCGCGCAAGCCGGTCGAAGACCGCCTGACGCCGATCTGGCGCGAGAAGACGAAGGTCATTCCCGACTTCGTCGAAATTCCGGCCAACACGGACTATAAGAGCTGGCTGCAAATGCAAATTCTCGCCAACACGGTACCGGCGGTCATCGCGAACCAGAACGGCATCGCCGACGATCCCGCCAACATGGAAATGCTCAAGAAAGCCGGCATGGCGCGCGAAATTACGCTGGACGAGCTGAAGGCGTACATGCCGCTGACCGCGGAGCGGCTCGCCGATCTCGGCGTCACGATGGAGCAGTGGTACAAAGCGAGCGTCGATCCGACCGACGGCAAGCTGTGGGCGATTCCCTCGCTGCCGAGCCCGCTCCTGAAGGACGAATACCGCAACTCCCCGTACGGGGAGGCGCGCCTCGGCAACGGCGGCTACGGCGTCTGGTTCCGCGACGATATTTTGAAGAAGATCTATCCGGACGCCATGAGCGCGGACGAGCTGAAGAAGCTCGCGGTCGCGAACAAGGGCCAGCTGTCGCTGGAGCAGATCATGGACATTCCGATCCGCAACCTCGACGACCTGCACGATTACTTGACGAAGGTCAAGGACCTGAATCTGACGGAGAACGGCCATCCGATCACGCCGGGGCATCTCCAATTGGAGAACTCCAGAGGCGCGCTCTACTGGTCGCTGTTTTCCGCGACGGGACTCAGCCTCAGCAATTCGTATCCGCTCGTGATCAACGAGTCTAAGAACCTGTTCGCGGACTACGAGCTGACGCCGGAGTGGAAGAACTACATCGCGTTCATGAACAAGAGCTTTAACGAAGGGCTGTTCGGCAAGGAATTTTACATTCAGAAGAACGAGCAGCGCGACGCGAAAATCATCAACGGCGAGTATGCCGTCGTTAACATGTGGGCGCCGATCGCCGCCAACCAGGACAAGGTCAAGAAGGCGGGCGGGACCTACAACTGGCGCTATTACCCGATCTTTGCGAACGAGCTCGATCCTGGCTACCAGGACGCGGCGAACCAGTACTTCCCGCTCACGACCAGATGGAATTCCAAGGTCATCAATCCGAAGAAGGTCACCGAAGACCAAATTCCGCAAATTTTGAACTGGATCGACTGGAACTACTCGCTGGAAGCGGCATCGCTGCGCGAGTGGGGCACGCCCGACATGTATACGGGGGACGGCATGGACCGCCGCTTCAAGCCGGAATACAAGAAGGTCGAGGAGTACAAGCTGCTCGGCAAGCAGGACGAGACGGGCGACGGCTGGTATTACGGCATCCAGGGCCAGGACGGCACGATGACGAATCCGGAGGTGTACGGTCTTGCGATGGCAGGTGAGATGGGCTACGTATACAGCCCGTCCGTCGTCTACCCGTTCAGCGAGAGCAATTACGACCAGTACACGCTGGTGAACCAGGCTTGGCAGCAGCATAACCTGAAGCGCATGTCGCTCTTCGCCGAGCTGCCGGTCGACGACGCCACGCAGCAGGCGAAAGCCGAGTACGACCAGGTGAGCAACGACGTAAACAACAACATGATCGCGCCGCACAACGACGAGCTGGACAACCTGATCGTGAAGGCGATCACGGGTCAGGTCGGCAAGTTCGACGCCAACTACAAGACGTACGAGGACGTGCTGTCGGGCAGCGATATCGCGGACGGCCTGAGCAAGCAGAAGGACGCGTGGATGAAGTACTACAACCTGCGCGAGAAATTCCTGAAGAAGCTGAATTAGCCGCCGCCGCTTCGGCCGGCTGGTTCCGCGGACGCCAGCGCGCTTAGCCCGATCCGACATTTTTTCGCCCGTTACCCCCCGAAAGCCCTTACAGCCTCGCGAACGCTATGAGCGAACGTTAACCAAGCGGCTCGGACCGCAATCGTGAGGAGAGTGGCAGCATCATGAAAAACGCCATGTTGAAGAAAGCGGCAGTGACTTCGATGGCTTTGCTGACCTTGGCAGGGGGCGCGGGCAGCGCGTTCGCCGACGGCAAAGGACACGGAAACGACAACCAGAAGGGCCAGCACGATAACGGCAAGCATGACGATAAGGGCAAGAGCCCGGGGATCAATCTCCACTTCAAGGACGAAGACCAGCTCAAATGGGCGCTTGAATATATCGTGCGCCTCGCTTCGAAAGGCGTGTTCAACGGCTACGAGGACGGCACGTTCAAGCCGCAGCAAAAGATTACGCGCATCGAGTCCATCGTGGCGGCGGTCCGCCTGATGGGCCTGAAGAATCAAGCGGAATCCGCGGCCGAAATGAGCACGAAGCTGAACTTCAAGGACGCGGATCAGCTGAAGAAGAAATATCCGTGGGCGGTCGGCTACGTCGCCGTGGCGCTGGAGAAGGACCTGTTCTCCGAGACCGAGGATCAGATCCAGGCGGACAAGCCGGCGACGCGCCTGTTCGCGGCGACGCTGCTCGTGAAGGCGCTCGGCCTGGAAGCCGAAGCGAAGGCGAAGAGCAATTCGCAGCTGAACTTCCGCGACGCGGGCAAAATCCCGGCCGGCTCCGTCGGCTACGTGCAAGTCGCGATCGAGAAGAACCTCATTACCGGCTACCAGGACAACACGTTCCGCCCGAACCAACCGGTGACCCGCGCCGAGCTGGCCGCGCTGCTTGACCGCACGGACACGCAGTTGCCGGATCACGACGCGGCGGCCATTACCGGCAAGCTGAAGGCGGCCGCTTCGAACGGCGCCATCACGGTCGTGAAGGCCGACAACAGCGAAGTGGCGCTGGCGCTCGATCCGAACGTATTCGTCTTCCGCGACAACGTGAAGTCGTCGGTGTCCGCGCTGAAGGCGGGCGACGAGGTGCTGGTGCGCACGTACCAAAACAAAGTCGTCTTCATCGAAGTGACGAAATCGGCGGCCGACCAGCCGGCAGTTATCACGCTGAACGGCAGGTTCAACTCGCTGTCGCTGAACGCGCAGGGCAAAATCGCCACGATCTCGATTACGAAAGACGTGACGAACGGCACGCAGGCGCTGGTGCTGAACGTCGCGCCGGACGTGACCGTGGTCGGCAACGCGGCGCTGCTCGAGTACGGCCACGGTGTCGAGCTGACGCTGCTGAACGGCGTCGTCGTCACCATTAAAGTGGTGTAAGCGACAATAGCGGTTACCGGCGGCCCGGCGTTTCGCGGCGGAAGCGTTCGTTCCGCTTCCGGATTGCCTGTGCTTGCATGCCGCGGCGGCGGCACTTCTACACGGAACCGCGGCGTCCGATGCCTGCGTTCGTTCTCTCCTTCAAAGGCGCGCCGCGCGCTCTCTAGCGGCGCCGATACTGACCGGCCGGGTTCGATTCCGTCCGGTCTTTTTCATGGCCGGACCGGCGGAAACGGCGGGCGGCGGCGGTCCGCGGGCCGTGCGTTCGTTTTTCATTTCTTCGAAAATTTGGTAGTATTCAGGGTAGAACGAAGAGGTGATCGCGATGAAACCCGTATTGGAGGTCAAAGGGCTGACTGGGGGCTACAGTCCCCGCCGGCCTGTGCTGCACGATTTGAATTTCGAGGTCGCCGAGGGCGAGATGGTCGGGCTGATCGGGCTGAACGGCGCCGGCAAGAGCACGGCGATCAAGCATATTCTCGGGCTGATGCAGCCGCATCAAGGCGAGATCCGCATCGGCGGGCATACGCTCGCGGAGCAGCCGGAGCAGTACCGGCAGGCGCTGGCTTACGTGCCGGAATCGCCGCTCCTGTTCGACGAGCTGACGGTGGAGGAGCACTTGCGTCTCACCGGCATGGCTTACGATGTCGACGAAGCGCAGTACGCGAAGCGGACTGAGAGCCTGCTGGACGAATTTTACATGCGGCCGAAGCGGGGCGCGTTCGCGTCCCATCTGTCGAAGGGGATGCGGCAGAAGGTCATGATCATGAACGCGCTGCTGGCGCGCCCGGCGCTGTACGTCATCGACGAGCCGTTTCTCGGGCTCGATCCGCTCGGGATCCGTTCGCTGCTCGATAAGCTCGTAGAGGTCACGAAGGAAGGCTCGTCGGTGTTCATGAGCTCGCATATCTTGTCCACGGTAGAGTCGTACTGCAGCCGCTTCATCGTGCTGCATCACGGCGTCGTCGTCGCGCAGGGGACGCTGGCGGACGTCTGCGAGGCGGCCGGCATGGCGCGGAGCGCCGGTGCCGGTTCGCTGGAGGACGCGTTCTACCGGCTCGTGACGGACGGGGGATCCGATGGATCGGTCCGTTGAGGCGCTGTGGCGGCGGCGGGCGGGCGCGTTCTGGCGCGAAAGCATCCCCTATTTCCGCGACATGACGCAGAGCGGCCTGCCCGGCGTGGTCATCATGCTGCTGCTCGCCGGCTTGGCCGGGTATGCGCTGCTGCTGCGGAACATGCCGGCGAATTTCCCGTTCACCCTGGTCGGGGTGATCGTCCTGACGCCGGTGCTGTGCTGGAGCCCGCTGCGCACATGGCTGCGCGAGGCGGACATCGTGTTCCTCGTCCCGCGCGAAGCGGAGATGGGCGCGTACCTCCGCCGGTCGTTCCGCTATAACGGGCTGGCCTGCTTCGCCGCGGTGCTGCTCGTCTGCGCGGTTTACATGCCGCTTTATCTCGCCGGTCCCGCGACGACGCCGGCGCTCGTGATCGGCCTCTTCGCGCTGTTGCTCAAGCTGATGAACAGCGCCGCGGCCTGGCGCGAGCGGCAGCTGGTCAGTCTCGGCGCGCGGCGCACGATCCGCGTGCTCCGCTGGGCCGCGACGGCGGTGGCCGCCGGCGCGCTGCTGCAGACGGAGCTGTGGAAGACGGCAGTCTATCTCGTCGTCGTCGGCGGGCTGTTCGCGCTGCTTTACGCGCGTCTGTCGTGCTACCCGGTGCCATGGCTCACGCTGATCGCCGAGGAGCAGACGACCCGGCGCCGGTACATGGCCTTCTTCAGCGCGTTCGCCGACGTGCCGACGGAATCCGCCGCCGTGCGCCCGCGCCGCTACGCGTCCTGGCTGGCGCGCTTCGTCCCTTACGGCCAGAGCCACGCCTTCACCTATCTGTACGCGCATACGCTCGCCCGGACGGAGCTCGGCGGCATCATTCTGCGCCTGACGGGCCTCGGCATGGTGTCCGGGACGCTGTCGGCGTACGCGGGCCTGTGGCAGGGCTGGGGCTCGGCCGCGGTCTGCCTGCTGTTCGTCTGGCTGAGCGGTATTCAGCTCGGCTCGCTGGCGCAGTCGCACAGGCATTCCGTCTGGCGGCTCGTCTATCCGCTGCCGGACCGGACGCGGCACAACGCCGTGCTGCGCGTCGACCGCGTCGCGTCGCTGATCTGCGCCGTGCTCATCTGGCTGCCGCACGGCATCCTGCTGCCGGGACAGGACGGCCTCGCGCCGGCGCTCGCCGCGCTGGCGGTGGCGCTCGTCTACGTGCTCGCGCTGCGCCCGCGGCGGATCCGGAAGCTGCTGACGTTCGATCCGGACGACGACTAAGGCTCCGGTGTTTGCGCGTGAGCTCCCGTGGTGCTGCGCACCAAAGTCGCTCCCGGCCTCAAAACCTGCGCGGGCGAAATGTGAGGGCCGACCCTCCGAAGCGTGCGGCTCCGGTTTTGGGCCGGGCGCTCCCGTGGTGCTGCGCACCAAAGTCGCTCCCGGCCTCAAAACCTGCGCGGGCGGAATGTGAGGGCCGATCCTCCGAAGCGCGAAGCTCCGGTTTTGGGCCGGGCGCTCCCGTGGTGCTGCGCACCAAAGTCGCTCCCGGCCTCAAAACCTGCGCGGGCGAATTTGAGGGTCGACCCTCCGAAGCGTGCGGCTCCGGTTTTGGACCGGGCGCTCCCGTGGTGCTGCGCACCAAAGTCGCTCCCGGCCTCAAAACCTGCGCGGGCGGAATTTGAGGGTCGATCCTCCGAAGCGCGAAGCTCCGGTTTTGGGCCGGGCGATCCCGTGGTGCTGCGCACCAAAGTCGCTCCCGGCCTCAAAACCTGCGCGGGCGAAATGTGAGGGCCGACCCTCCGAAGCGTGCGGCTCCGGTTTTGGACCGGGCGCTCCCGTGGTGCTGCGCACCAAAGTCGCTCCCGGCCTCAAAACCTGCGCAGGCGAAATGTGAGGGCCGATCCTCCGAAGCGCGAAGCTCCGGTTTTGGGCCGGGCGCTCCCGTGGTGCTGCGCACCAAATTCGCTCCTGGCCTCAAAACCTGCGCGGGCGAATTTGAGGGCCGATCCTCCGAAGCGCGAAGCTCCGGTTTTGGGCCGGGCGCTCCCGTGGTGCTGCGCACCAAAGTCGCTCCCGGCCTCAAAACCTGCGCGGGCG
>NZ_JBHSHY010000019.1:74108-108358 GCF_042653205.1 Paenibacillus sp. GCM10023250
CGGCCTCAAAACCTGCGCGGGCGAATTTGAGGGCCGATCCTCCGAAGCGCGAAGCTCCGGTTTTGGGCCGGGCGCTCCCGTGGTGCTGCGCACCAAAGTCGCTCCCGGCCTCAAAACCTGCGCGGGCGGAATTTGAGGGTCGATCCTCCGAAGCGTGATGCAGACCAAAAGCCCCGAGGATTTATTGAACCTCGGGGCTTTTTTGGCGCGCTCGCGGCGCGGCTTATGTCAGCGCCGTCCAAAGCATGGCCGCGCCGGAGCATAGGAGCAGCAGATCGAGCACGTGCCGGAACGAGGCGGCGCTCATGCGGCTGACGAAGCGCTTCGACGCGAACGTGCCGAGCATGAGCGAGCTGCCGACGAGGAGCCCTTGCAGGACGACGCTCGGCGGCAGGGCGCCGAGCTCGCGGAACGTCGCCGCCTTGCTCAGGTAGAGGGCGAAGGAGCCGGCGGCTTCCGTCGCGAGGAACGCGCCCTTGGCCAGGCCGTACGCCGTGAACGCCGGGACGCTGAGCGGTCCCGTCGAGAGGACGATGCCGGTCAGGAAGCCGATGACGGCGCCGGCGGCGGCGAGCTGCCAGAGCCGGATGCGCAGCCGGCGCTTGTCCAGCCAGCGCTTCGCCGGAATCATGGCGAGGAAGAACACGCCAAGCCCGACGTCGACGGCATGCGCCGGCAGCGTCCACAGCGTCCGGGCGCCGAGCGCGGCGGCGGGGATGCCGGCCGCGGCGTAAGCGCCGCACGCTTTCCAATCGATCTCGCGCCGCCAGGCCCATACGCGCGAGACGTTCGCCATGACGGCGGCGACCGCCATGATCGGCACGGCTTGCTTGGGCCCGAAGGCGATGACGAGCACCGGCAGCAGCATAATGGACGAGCCCGTCCCGATGACGCCGCTGATCGTGCCCGCCGCTAGGCCGACGAGCAGGACGAACAAATACGTTTCCAACCTTCAGCACTCCCGTTTCAACCGCCGGCGCGGCGCCGGCGGTTCTTCGATGTCTACGCTATTCATCCTACCACAAGCCGCTTGTCGATGAGAGCGGAAAATCAGCGGGGCCGGTCGGGAGGTCATACGCCGTCTCAGAGCGTAGCGGCTCTTTGGTTCACGTTCAGCCGGTAGCCCTTGACGAGCGTCTCGCCGTTATGAATGTCGGTGTCGAAGGCGCGCTCGAAGCCGAGCCGCTCGTAGAGCCGGACCGCGGAGGCCATCATATCCGACGTATGCAGGTTCAGCCAGTCCGCGCCTTGCCGGGCCGCCCGGGCGGCGGCTTCGCGGATGAGCGCCGTCGCGATCCCTTTGCCCCGGTGCTCGGGCGGCACGGCGATGAGGCGGATGATCGGGTTCGCAATGCCGAGCTCCGGATTGCCGTAGGCGGAAGCCGAATCGAGGAAGAGCTGCGCGGAGCCGACGATGCGGCCGTCTTCTTCCGCGACGATCCTGGCCGCGACGCCCGGATTATCGAAGGAAGTGAGAATCGAATCGCGGTACGACGCCCACCTCTCCGGAGACAGCGTCTCCGAATATTGCGCATACGCTTCGATGCTGACCCGGACGACCGCGTCGCGGTCCGCTTCCGTCGCATCCCGAATCGTGATTCCCATTGCGAATTCCCCCTTGTTCGTTCGGCCCCGCAAGGAGCCTTGTCGTGTAACTCCACTATACGCTTCAAATTCCGAGTGACGGAATGGGGTATATAAAAGTTCGATGCACCGATTGAAAATCCCGATCGATCTCGCTGCCGAAATGACAAGCCGGCCTGACGCCGCTCTTCCTACGGTCCCGGATACGCAAGCCGGAATTGACGCCCGTGAAGCAATGGGCTTAGAATACAATCAATTAATTCCTAGTTCGCGCATGTGAATAATATTAAATGAGGAGTTGCGGCAATGAACATCGAGAACATCGAAGCCTTCGTCTACGTGAACCATTACGGGAGCTTCAATAAAGCGGCCGAGGTGCTGTTTCTGTCCCAGCCGTCCGTCACGGCCCGCATTCAGACGCTGGAGCGGGAGCTGGACTGCAAGCTCTTCGACCGGCTGGGCAAGCAAATCGCGCTCACCGAGAAGGGGAAGCAGTTTCTGCCTTACGCCCAGCAGATCATGCAGACGTTCCAGAAGGGCAAGCTGCACATGCAGCAGCGCAAAACGATTCCGCACGAGCTGCGGATCGGCGCGACCGTATCCGTGTCGAACTACCTCATTCCGAGCCTGCTTCCCCGGCTCAAGCAGCGGTTTCCGGAAATCCACATCAAGCTGACGACGGCGGGCACGGACGATCTCGTGAACAAGCTGATGGGCAAGGAGATCGACCTCGCATTCGTGCGCAAGGTGGCGCATCCGACCCTGATCTCGTATAAATTTTTCGAGGATCCTATCAAGCTGTACGTCTACGAAGGGCATCCGTTCACGCGGAAAGCGGCCGTGCCGATCGAAGAGATCGGCGGCCAGCCGCTCGTCTTCTTCGAATGCGGGTCGCTCGACTGGATGCGGGTGCATCGGGTGTTCGACAGCCTCGACCGCCAGCCGAACATCGAATACTTGGTCGATAATTCCGAGTCGGCGAAGAAGCTCGTACTCGAGCGCGCCGGCATCTGCTTCCTGCCCGGGCTGTGCGTGGAGGAGGAGGTGCGCGCGCGGCGTCTGTTCCCGATCGAGTTCGAGGAGATGAACGGCATTGCGCTGCAGACCAATCTCATCGCGCGCCACGGGGAACATTCGCTGTTCACGGAATCGCTGCTCGAGATCGGCCGGACGCTCTTCGGCTGACCGCCGGCCGAATGGGATCGAGAGCGCCCTCGACCGATCGAATCTCTCCATCGATGCATAGAAAATCTCTATTGAAAACCGGATTGACCGCCGGGAAGCGGAATGATAAATTAGTTTCGACCCAATTCCGATTAAATCTATTGGAATTATAAAGTTAACGATTGCCGGCGATCGACCATACCTGTGGAGGTCCGCGAACGGCTTTATGGCCGGCATGGCCAAGGGAACTTTCAAACACGCGGAGGTAGAGGGACATGAAAAAGACATGGGTCGGCATGGCAGGTGCGGCAATGGTGGCGATGGCGGTCACGGTCGCGGGCTGCGGCTCGAAGAACGAAGCGAGCGAAGCCGGCGCGAACGCGTCCGGCGGCAATCAACAGTCGGATAGTGCGTCGGTGGGCGGCGGGACCGACGCGGCAAGCGTCAAAAAAATCATCGTCGGCACGGGCACGAAGTTTCCGAAGGTATGCTTCCTCGACGAGAACGGCAAGCTGACCGGCTTCGACGTCGAACTCGTGAAAGAGATCGACAAACGGCTGCCCGGCTACGAATTCGAGTTCCAAACGATGGATTTCTCCAATCTGCTGCTCAGCCTCGAGACGAAGAAGATCGACTTCGTGGCGCACGAGATGGAGCAGAATCCGGACCGGGCAGCGAAGTACCTGTTCAATAAAGAAGCCTATGCGCATTGGAAGACGAAAATTATCGTGCCGAAGGACACCAAGTCGGCTTTCACCAATTTGGACGACCTGAAGGGCAAGAAGGTGCTGACGACCGCGACGAGCGCTTAAGCGACGCTGCTCGAGACGTACAATAAATCGAACGGCGACGCGATCAAGATCGTCTATACGAACGGGGCGGCCAACGATACGGTGAGCCAGCTGACGACGGGCCGCGTGGACGCGACGCTGGGTGCGGACTTCATGCTGTCCCTGATCGATCCGCAGGGCACGCTGCAATCGGTCGGAGACGCGCTGGAGGAAGCGGACGTGCAATTCGTGTTCCGCAAGGACGATCCGGACGAACAGAAGCTGGCGGACGCCGTGGACGGCGCGCTTAAGGAAATCAAGGCGGACGGCACGCTGAGCAAGCTGAGCGTGCAATGGCTCGGCGCCGACTACACGCAAGACTAAGGTTGGAGGAGGGAAAGGAAGATGGGCGAGAAGTTCGATATCGGCTTTATCTTCACCTTTATCCCCAAGCTGGCGGGCACGCTGCAGACCACGCTGTTCATCGTGGCCGGATCGCTGCTGACAGGGCTGATCGTCGGCCTGCTCGCGGCGCTCCCCCGTCTCTACAAGGTGCCGGTGCTGCAGCGGATATCGCAGCTGTACGCGTCCTTCTTCCGGGGCACGCCGATCCTGATCCAGCTGTTCCTGTTCTATTACGGCTTGCCGGAGGTGCTGAAGCTCGTTCATCTCGACCTTAGCCGGGCACCCGTGCTGCTGTTCGTCATCCTGACCTACGGGCTGCATACCGGCGCCTACGTCTCGGAGACGATCCGCTCGGCGGTCGCCTCCGTCGACCGGGGGCAGGTGGAAGCTGCGTATGCCGTCGGCATGTCGGGCTATCAGGCATTCACCCGCATCGTGATGCCGCAGGCGCTCGCGATCGCGGTACCGGTGCTCTCAAACGTCGTCCTGGCGCTGCTGAAGGACACGTCGCTCGCCTTTTCGCTCGGCGTGATGGAGATGACCGGCAAGTCGCAGTCGCTGGCGTCGCTGACGAACCATTTCGTCGAAAGCTATATCTCGCTCGCCCTGGTCTATCTCGTCATCAGCATCGTGCTGGAGCGGCTGCTGCTGATCTTGGAGCGGCGCCTGCAGCGGTATGAGAACAGACCGTCCGAGTCGTCGCCGCGGCGGGAACGGGCCGGCCGCCTGCGGCAGTTTTTCGCCCGCGAGCGGCGCAATGTCCGATTCGGTGAGGAGGCACGGTAAATGAAACTCGATCCTTCGTTCATCTGGGAGGCGTTCCTGAAGCTGCTTCCCGTCATTCCGACGACGCTGCTCATCACGGCGGTGTCGGTGCTGTGCGGCTTCGTGATCGGCACGGCGATCGCGTTCATCCGCATCTACAAGGTGCCCTTCCTGAATCCGATCGCGGCCGCGTACGTCACGTTCATCCGCGGCACGCCGATGCTGACGCATCTGCTGATCATCTACTTCGGGCTGCCGCTTCTCATCGACGGGGCCAGTACGCAGCTCGGGCTCGGCTTCCGTTCGGCGTCCATCCCGATGATTGATTTCGCGTTCCTCGCCTTCTCCATCACGGCGGGCGGCTACATGTCCGAGGTCGTGCGCTCCGGCTTGCTTACCGTCAATCGCGGTCAGCTCGAAGCGGCGTACTCCGTCGGCATGACGACGCCGCAGGCGATTCGCCGGATCGTGTTTCCGCAGGCGCTGGCCGCGAGCATCCCGAACCTGGCGAATTCGGTCATCGGCATGCTGCACGCGTCGACGCTTGCGTTTACCGTCTCGGTCGTGGAGCTCTTCGCGAAGGCGCAGATCGTGGCGTCGACGAACTGGAAGTTTTTCGAGGCGTATTTGGCCACGGCCGTGATTTTCTGGGGATTGACGGTGCTCATCGAACGGGCCGCGCTGCTGCTGGAGAAGCGGATCAATCTGTACAATCGAGGTGGCGTCGCATGATCAAGCTGACGGGCATTACGAAATCGTTCGGCAAGCAGCAGGTACTGCAGGGCATCGATCTCAAAGTGGAGAAGGGCGAGGTCGTCGTCATTCTAGGGCCGAGCGGCTCCGGCAAAACGACCCTGCTCCGCTGCATCAATTATCTGGAGCGTCCCGGGGACGGCCGGATCGCGATCGGCGATCTCGAGGTTGACTGCGCCCGCGCGGGCAAGAAGGAGATCCACGCGCTGCGGGGCAAGACGGCGATGGTATTCCAGCATTACAACCTGTTCCGCCACAAAACGGTGCTCGAGAACGTCATGGAAGGGCTCGTCGTCGTGCAGCGCATGCCGAAGGAGACCGCGCGCCGGCGCAGCGTCGAGGTGCTGGAGAAAGTCGGCCTCGGCGAGAAGCTGGACGCGTATCCGAGCCAGCTCTCCGGCGGCCAGCAGCAGCGTGTGGGCATCGCCCGGGCATTGGCGCTGAACCCGGAGGTGATCTTGTTCGACGAGCCGACGTCGGCGCTCGACCCCGAGCTGGTCGGCGAGGTGCTGGCGGTCATCCGCCGGATCGCGAAGGAGGGCATTACGATGATCGTCGTCACGCACGAGATGGGCTTTGCCCGGGACGTGGCGAACCGCGTCGTGTTCATGGACGGCGGCTTCATCGTCGAGGAAGGGGAGCCGAAGGAGATTTTCAACCATCCGCGCGAGGAGCGGACGAAGCAGTTTTTGAAACGGATCATGCCGGAGCCGGCCTATTCCATCTAACGTCATCAGGAGGGGAAAGCAATGGGCATCATTTTGAGCATCTTGGATCAAACGCCGATTTATCCGGGGGAGACGGCGACGGAAGCGTTCCGGCATTCGGTGGCGCTGGCGAAGCGGGCGGAGGCGCTCGGTTACCGGAGGCTGTGGGTGTCGGAGCATCACGATTCCGAGCATGTCGGCGGGTCGTCCCCGGAGGTGTTGATCTCGCATCTGCTTGCCAAGACGGAGCGGATCGTGATCGGCTCGGGCGGTATCATGCTGCAGCATTACAGTCCGTACAAAGTAGCGGAAAATTTCAACGTGCTGGCATCGCTGGCGCCGGGCCGCGTCGATCTCGGCATCGGGCGCGCGCCGGGCGGGCTGCCGCGGTCGACGCAGGCGCTGCAGCGCGGCATTCAGGATCCCCTTTCGCTGACGGACAAAATCATCGAGCTCGAGAAGTTCATCCACGACCGGCTGGAAGCGGACCATCCGCTCGCGGGGCTGAAGGCTTCCCCAGCGCCGGAGACGGCGCCGGAGCTGTACGTGCTCGGCACGAGCGTCGGCAGCGCCCAAATCGCCGCTTCGCTCGGCTTGCCGTACGTGTTCTCGCAGTTCATCAACGGTGACGAGGAGGTCGCGCTCGCCGCGTTCGCGGCTTACCGCGGGCAGTTCAACCGGGAGCGCGGGCGGGAGCCGCAGGCGCTCTTCGCGCTGGCCGCCGTCGTCGCGGACACCGACGAGGAAGCGGAACGTCTGGCCGGCGACCATCAGCTGGTCAAGATCCATCTGGCCAGCGGCAGGACGCTGACCGTCGGCACGATCGAGCAGGCGGAGGAGTACGGCAGGCAGTCGAACGAGAAGTACCGGATCGAGGTGAAGGCGCCCGAGATTACGAAGGGCACCAAGGAAACGGTACGCGCCAAGCTGCTCGAGCTGCAGCGGAAATTCGGCGTGGAGGAGTTCATCGTCACGACGAACGTGCCGGATTTCGGGAAGCGGCTGCGCTCGTTCGAGCTGCTGAAGGAAGCGTTCGCGGAGGTGCCGGCCGCGTCCGCGTCGGAAGCGGTATAACCGGCGTACGAGCCCGGATGGGAAGGACGCCGGCCGGCGCTCGGGACGCGTGCGGGGCGGCGGCGGAAGCGGCTGCGATCGGGCGACCGATGCCGATCGGAAGGAGGAGCAGGACATGGCGGAACGATTTACGGAGGATAGCCTGGCCGAACTGGAAGCCCGGCTGGTCGCCATCCGGCGCGAGCTGCACCGGAATCCGGAGCTGTCGCTGGAGGAGTTCGAAACGACGGCGTCCATTCGGCGCTGGCTGGAGGACGCGGGCATCCGGGTACTGGATTACGGCTTGCGGACCGGCGTGATCGGGGAGATCGGCGGGCTTCGGCCGGGGCCGGTCGTGGCGGTCCGCGCGGACATCGACGCGCTGCCGGTCCAGGAGGAGACCGGCCTGCCGTTCGCTTCGCGGACGCCGGGGCGGATGCACGCGTGCGGCCATGATTTTCATGCCGCGGCGATCATCGGCGCGGCGCTGCTGCTGAAGGCGCGCGAGTCCGAGCTGCGCGGCACGGTCCGGCTGCTGTTCCAGCCGGCCGAAGAGAAGGCCAAGGGCGCGCAGCAGCTGATCGCCGCCGGTGCGCTCGCGGGCGTGCGCGCCGTATTCGGCATGCACAACAAGCCTGACCTGCCGGTCGGCGCGGTCGGCATCAAGGAAGGTCCGCTCATGGCGGCCGCGGACGGGTTCGTCGTGGAGGTCGCGGGGCGCGGCTCGCACGCGGCGGTGCCGGAAGCGGGGATCGACCCGATCGTCGCTGCCGCGCACATCATTACGGCGCTGCAAACGATCGTGAGCCGCAGCATCGGGCCGCTGCAGAGCGCGGTCGTCAGCGTCACGAAGCTGCACAGCGGCACCGCCTGGAACGTCATTCCGGACAAAGCGGTGCTCGACGGCACGATCCGCACGTTCGACGAGGGCGTCCGCGAGCATGTGCTGCGGCGGTTCCGCGAAGTGGTGGAGGGCGTCGCGGCGGCTTGCGGCACCACGGCGGAGGTCCGCTGGGTGCAGGGTCCGCCGCCGGTGACGAACGACGCGTCGCTTGTGCCGCTCGCGCTGCGGGCCGCCGCGGACGCCGGGTTGGAGGCGGTCGTGCCGTTGCCGTCGCCGGCGGGCGAGGACTTCGCGTTCTACCAGCGGGAAGTGCCGGGCCTCTTCGTCTTCATGGGTACGTCGGGGAGCTGGGAATGGCATCATCCCGCGTTCGATCTCGACGAACGGGCGCTGCTGCCGAGCGCGCGGTTCTTCGCCGGCTTGGCAGAGGGGGCGCTGCTGGAGCTCAGGGAGAATGGCATCGAGTGATACAGGATTATGCTTACGAAGCTGTTTTTCTTGACGAGTCGAAAAGAATCGACTCTAGCTTCGCCGAAAAACGAAGTTTATGCTTACGAAGCTGTTTTTCTCAACGAGTCGAAAAGAATCGACTCTAGCTTCGCCGAAAAACGAAGTTTATGCTTACGAAGCTGTTTTTCTCAACGAGTCGAAAAGAATCGACTCTAGCTTCGCCGAAAAACGAAGTTTATGCTTACGAAGCTGTTTTTCTCAACGGGTCGAAAAGAATCGACTCTAGCTTCGCCGAAAAACGAAGTTATGCTTACGAAGCTGTTTTTCTCAACGAGTCGAAAAGAATCGACTCTAGCTTCGCCGAAAAACTTGAGGAGGTTTGTTCATGACCGCCAATTCTATCGAAACGCTGTTATTCGACTATTCCGAGCTGCATAAGCAATTGAAGGCGAAAGTCGCGGATTTGACCGAGGACCAGTTGACGTGGAAGGCTGCGCCGGGCGTGTGGAGCGTGACGGAGGTGCTGTCGCATCTGACGGACCACGCGATCGTCGTCGGCTTCCGGATCCGCGAGATTTTATCGGCGTCGGGGGCGAAGCTCCCGGCCTTCGATCAGAACGCGTGGGTCGCGTCCACGCGCGCGAACGAAAGCGCCGCCTCGGATATTCTCGCGTTTTACGACGCGTATCTGACATATAACCTGTACCTGCTCAAGCGGCTTGCGCCGGAGGACTGGGCGAAGACGGGCCTGAACGCCAAGGGCGAAACCGTTTCGCTTCGCGACGTCGTCTGGGGCTTCGTCAAGCATGTGCTGAACCATATCGGGCAGATCGAACGCTCGCGCTGGCCTACGCCGTCGTGTGATCGCAGCGCGGTCCGTCCGCGAACATGAAGGAGGAGAATACGATGAGCAACTCCCGTAAGCAATTGAAGCTCGGCGCCTTGCTTCACGGCGTCGGAGGCAATCCCGCCATGTGGCGGCATCCCGACACGCTGCCGGACGCCAGCGTCAATATCGAACTGTACAAGAGCTGGGTGCGGAAAGCCGAAGAAGGCAAGCTGGATCTGATCTTTATCGCGGACGGCTTGTACATTAACGAGAAATCGATCCCGCATTTCCTAAACCGCTTCGAGCCGCTTACGCTGCTGAGCGCGCTGGCGTCGGCGAGCACGAACATCGGTCTCGTCGCCACGCTCTCGACGTCGTACAGCGAGCCGTTCACGGTCGCGCGCCAGTTCGCTTCGCTGGATATGCTGAGCGGCGGCCGCGCCGGGTGGAACATCGTGACGTCGCCGCTCGAGGGTTCGGCGCTGAACTACGGCAAGAAGGAGCATCCCGAGCATGATCTCCGCTACCGGATCGCGACGGAATATTTGCAGGTGACGCGAGGGCTGTGGGATTCCTGGGAGGACGACGCGTTCGTGCGGGATAAGGCGTCCGGCGCCTTCTTCGACCCCGCGAAGGTGCATCCGCTGAACCACGAGGGCGAGTTCTTCTCGGTGAAGGGGCCGCTCAACATCGCGCGCTCCAAGCAGGGCCAGCCGGTGATTTTCCAGGCGGGCGCCTCCGAGGTCGGCAAAAATTACGCGGCCAAGGAAGCCGACGCGATCTTCACGGGGCATGAGACGATCGAGGACGCGATCGCGTTCTACCAGGACGTAAAGTCGCGGGCGGTCGCGTTCGGCCGTTCGGCGGACGAGGTGCTTGTCTTCCCGGGTATCGGGCCGATCGTCGGCGCGACGGAGGAGGATGCGGAGCGCAAATACCAGGAGGTCGCGAGCCTCGTCACGATCGAAACCGCGCTCAATTACCTCGGCCGGTTTTTCGAACACCACGATTTCACGCAATATCCGCTCGACGAGCCGTTCCCGGAACTCGGCGAGCTCGGACGCAACAGCTTCCGGAGCGCCACGGACAAGATTAAGAAAGACGCCAAAGAACGCGGCTTGACGCTGCGCCAGGCCGCGCTTCAGGCCGCGACGCCGCGCAGCACATTCATCGGCACGCCGGAGCGCGTCGCGGACCTCATCGAGGAATGGTTCGTGCGCGGCGCCGCCGATGGCTTCATGCTGGCCGAGGCCGTGCCGAACGGACTCTCGGACTTCGTCGATCTCGTCGTGCCGATCCTGCAGCGGCGCGGGCTGTTCCGGACGGCGTACGAGAGCGATACTCTACGCGGCAATCTCGGCCTGCCGATCCCGGAGAACCGGTACGCGAAGGCAAATGCGTCGATTTAAGCATACGGGCAGCAAGCAGCTTCGAAGGCCGAACGGCCTGTTGGAGCTGCTTGTTTTTCGTTGGGCGGAAATGGAGGCCGCCATTCAGCGAACGTTCAATCCGTGTTCAACCCTCTTGCAGCGTGCGCTTTGCCTCGCTTTGAGCGCGGCAGGTAAGCCTTCGAAGCGGAACGAAGCGGAACGAAGCGGAACGAAGCAATATTTCCATCATTCCCCTGCCGCTCATAGTTTCAAATCATAAATGAAACAGTATAGAGAGGTAGTCCTGAAAATCGCGCTGCGTAACGGAGGTGGCGGACCTGCAAAGAACAATAGATGCGAAGGAAGCGGCGGCGTCGAATCGCAAAGAACGGCTGCCGGAACTGGAGATGCTGCGCGGCCTCGCGATTCTCGGCGTGCTGACGGTGCATGCCACGTCTTCGGCGGTGGTCGCGGTGCAAAATTCCTGGGTCCGGGACGCGTACGTCGCGCTTAACGCGTTTTCGCTGTTTTGCGTGCCGGCGTTTATCTTTTTGACGGGGTTCGTGCTCTTCTACAATTATGCCGGCCGGCCGATGTCGTGGTCCGGGCTCGGGGCGTTTTACGTGAAGCGGCTGAAACAGCTCGTCGTGCCGTACATTTGGGTCTCGCTCGGCTACGAGCTGGCCGCCTCCGCGCTGAAGCACCGCTCTTGGGAGCCGTCCGACATGCTGGGCCGGTTCGGGAAGCATGCGCTGAACGGCGGCGCCTACCCGCACTTGTATTATGTGATCATTACGATTCAGCTGTACGCGCTCTTCCCGCTGCTGCTGCTGGTGTTCCGCAAGCTCCGCCTGCCGGCCGCAGCGGCCGTGCCGCTCGGCTTCGCCGTGCAGTGGGCGTTCTATCTGCTGCACCTGAATGTCTGGCATCTCGAGGCGAAGGGCAGCTGGTCGCTCACGTACTTCGCGGCCTTCCTGCTCGGCGCCTACGGGGGCATGAGGCCGAACGCGCTCAAGTCTTGGCTCGGCATCGGCGAACAGAGCCGGGGCCGCGGCGGAAAGCTGCGGTTCGCGCTTGGCGCGGCGCTGTGGCTCGCCGCGGCCGCCGGGTTCCTCCGGATGCATGTTGCGTATCGGTCCGGCGGAGCGGTGCCGGAGGGGTATTGGTTCGAGATCGGCTACAACCTGTTCACGCTCATGACGACGCTGATGCTTCTCGGGGCTTGCATCCAGCTGGGAAACGGAAGGAAGGCACGAAAGCCGGCCGCCGCCCTCGCGGATCTGGGCGCCTTGTCGTTCGGCATCTATCTCGTGCATCCGTTCTTCCTGCTGCTGTACCACCGGCATCCCCCGGCCAGCGCCACGCCGCTGATCTACCATCTCTGGACGGCGGGTGGATTCGTCTTCGCGCTGGGCGCTTCGCTGCTCGTCCTGCTGCCGGCTCACCGCTACGTCCCCGGCGCCTGGCTCGTCCTCGGCCCGGCACCGGCCAAATTCGGCCCGAAGCCGAAAGCCGAAGCGGAGGAAGAGGCCGCGGCCGATGTACGGCTGCAAGAGGCGACGGAGTAAAGCGCATCGATAACGGCAAAGAAGCAGCGCGGAATGCTCGCGACTGCTTCTTTGAGTTGGTTGATGATGTTGCCGATAGGCGAGCCCGCCATATGGCGAGCCTCGAAAATCCTAGCGTAGGTTTTGCGAATGGAAGCGACCTTGGTGCGAAGCACATGGGAGCGCCCGGCCCGAAACCGGAGCCTTATTGGGTCGCCACCGCAACCTCCTGCACGGCCTTATAGATCGTATCGAACAGCTCTTCGAGATGCTCTTCCTCGATGCACGAGAACGCCACGCGCAGATCGGTCTCGCCGAGCGCGATCGTGCCGGTGCCGTACGCGTCGAGCAGGCGCGTGCGCACCGCTTCCGCGTCGGTGCCCTTCAGCTTCAGGCACATGAAGTAGCCCGAGTTGAACGGGTAGTACGACCAGACGTCGCCGTAGCGGCCGTCGTCGAGCAGCGCCTTCACTTTGTTGGCGCGGCCCTTCATGATCGCGTACTTCTCTTCCTTCTGCGCCTCGAATTCCGGCGACTGCAGCGCCTTCAGGACGAACGTCTGCGACGGGTGCGGCCCGCTCGAGATCGTCGCGCGGATGATGCCGAGCGTCTTCTGCTCCAGCGCGCTCAGAATCGCTTCGGATTCCGCCGCGTACGTGATGAAGCCGACGCGGAAGCCCCAGACGTACTCTTCCTTCGTCGCGCCGTCGACTTTGATCGGGAGGATGCGGGGGTGCAGGCCGGCCAGCTGGCCGAACAGCGATTCGTGCATCGAGCCTTCGAAGAAGAGGCCGAAGTACGCGTCGTCGGTGACGACCACGACGTTGATGCCCGCTTCGGCCGCGTCGCGCAGCGCCGCCACGATCGCTCGGCCTTCTTCTGCGCCCGGCGTGTAGCCCGTCGGATTGTTCGGGAAGTTCAGCACGACGATCGCCTTGCCCTTGCTCTTCTGCGCGAGCAGCGCTTCGCGAAGCCCGTCGCTGTTGAAGCGGTTTTCGTTATTGTACAGCGGATATTCCACGATGTCCGCCCCGCGGCGCACGCCGAAGGTCAGCTCGTAATTTTCCCAGTTCTTGTTCGGAATGATGACGGGGTCCCCTGCGTCCGCGAACAGGTCCGCAACGATGCTGAGGCCGTGGGTCAAGGCATTGGTCGCGATCGGATTGCCGTACGTCTTGTTCGCGAGCGACGGGTTTTCCTTCAGCATTTTCGTCCGCCATGCCGCGCGCAGCTCGGGTTTCCCGGCCGGAGGCGCGTATTCGTACAGATCCTTCGGATTATACGCGGACAAGGTGTCTTGAATGACCTTCAGATGCATCGGCTGACCGTTCTCGATCGCGATGCCGATCGTTGCGTTGAATTTCTTCGCCTTCGCTTTTGCTTCCGCGGATTGGCTCAAGATGCCTTCTTTCGGAAAATAAATCGCTTTGCCGAGTGTGGACAACATCGAGAAAACGTGACCGTTCTCGCGCTCAATCGTCGCGTTCAATTGCTGGGCAAGTGGGTTCATGGACTTCATTCATCCTTCCGGAGGTCTCGTAATGGATTTCCAGGCGGAAACCGTTTAGTCGCTATTATACCACTCTTCGCGGGGGATAGGCCACGATCGCCTGCCGAATTTCGCAACATTGTTTGAAAATGACAAGTCCGGATTCCGGGACGAGTTGGCAAAGGATTCGGCGGTATTGTATGATGTCTTCGACATTGTTTTCGAGGGGAGGAACGTCCGCGGATGCTTCACATATCGCCGACTTCGCTGCAGCTCAAGCCCGCCTTTGCCAAAATCGTCTGCGAGCCGGGGTGGAAGTGGCAGAAACGCGAGAAGCCGCTCGCCAATTACGACTTGTTCTACGTCTGGAGCGGCAGCGGGGAAGTGCTCCTGAACGGCGTCCCGGTGCCCGTGGGCAAGGGAAGCTGCTTCCTGTTCCGGCCGGGCGATTACACGAGCGCGACGCACAATCCCCAGCGGCCGCTGGTGCTGACGTACATCCATTTCGACGTCAAGGAGCCGGTGGACATGATCCCGCAGCCGTACCGCGTGCTGCAGGAGACCGTGGACTTCGAATACCTGCTCTCTCGCTACGTTCGGTTGTTCCTCGTGAAGACGTACGCCGCCGAAGAGGAGGCGCAGCTGATTCTGAAGCAGCTGATCATCCACCTCCTGCGCGAGGACCGGGAGAGACCGGTGGAGCGCAAGGCGAGCAACCAGCTGACCGAAGCGATCCACGAGATTGCCAACTACATCCGCCAAAATCCAGGGGTCGCACACCGCGTCGAGGACTTGGCCGCGCGGGCGCAGCTGTCGCCGCGGTACTTCTCCATCAAGTTCAAGGAGATGATCGGCTCGTCGGTGCAGTCGTACATGATCAAGACGCGGATCGAGCGGGCGCAGCATCTGCTCATGCACGCCGGGATGAACGTGACGGAGGTCGCGGACGCGCTCGGGTACCGGGATATTTTCTTCTTCAGCCGGCAGTTCAAGCAGTACACGGGCAAAAGCCCGTCGGAGATTCGGTAGGCGGTTCGCCTGTCCGATCGGCCGGCGGGCTTTTTTTTGTCCTGGCGCGGGGCCGGGACGAGCAGCGTCCGGCGCGGGGGGGGCGGGACGGGAAGCCGGCTTTAATCGCCGAGTATGCCTTTTGCGTGCGGGCAATACCGCTCCATCAGGGCGGCCGTCTCCGCGTCGAGCGGCAG
Organism: Paenibacillus sp. GCM10023250; assembly: GCF_042653205.1. Lineage (NCBI taxonomy): Bacteria > Bacillati > Bacillota > Bacilli > Caryophanales > Paenibacillaceae > Paenibacillus > Paenibacillus sp. GCM10023250. The sequence goes on from NZ_JBHSHY010000019.1 coordinate 89,044, forward strand.
TCCCCGCTCCGTCAGCTGCGCCGTCACGGAATCGCGGACCGGCTGCTTCAGGTTCTGCCCGAACTTGAACTTGCCGGTGACCCGATCGGGGTCGATGCGCACGACCGCCACGCCTTTCAAGCGCGGGAGATAGTCGGGGTCCGACGCGTCGATCGTCTTGTAGCCGCCTTCCGGCTGAAGCTTCCGCATGAACGCTTCCAGCGCGGCCGCTTTTTCCGCGGGCTCCTGCACGACGACGGCCCGTCCGTCGATCCGCACCGATTTGAAATACGCCGTCGCCGGGCACGCCATCAGCGGGTCGGTGAAGTACGAGGGAATGATCGCGAACTCCTTGGCGACCATGAACGTGACGCGGGGGTCCGCCTGCAGCCGCGCCATTTTCTCCCCGATCCGGCTGCCGTGGAAATACAGCTTGCCTCCGTAATAGACGTAGTTCAGCGGCGTCATCGACGGCGCGCCGTCCGCTCCGGCCGTCCCGAGAAAGCCGAAGCTCATCTCCGCGAGGAAACGCTCGATTTCTTCCCGTCCGCCGTCTGAATCGATTTGGAATTCCGTTCTGCGCATAGGGCATGCCTCCGTTGTTCGTAAGATAGCTCCTAGCATACCGCGCGGATTGACAGTCCAAAAGAGCCAATTTATATTAATTTTATTGGACCAATTTTGAGCGTCGGACCTATTCATGGCAAGGAGGCGGATCGGGCGGCATGGATCTGGATGTTCGTATCCCGTACGACCGGCATTACGCGGAGCTGGGGCGCAAGACGGAGGCGTTGTTTCAGGCGCTGCGGGAAAGCATCGTGAACGGGACGCTGACCGGCGGGACGCGGCTGCCCTCGAGCCGCAAGCTCGCGGCGCTGTACGGATTGTCGCGCGGCTCGGCGAACGCCGCGTACGAGATGCTGGTCGCGGAAGGGTTCGCGCGGACCGAGACGGGCAGCGGCACTTTCGTCGAGCCGCTCGCTTCTATGTCCGGCGCCGCGCGGCGGAAGGGCGAAGGCGCGACGATCGCGCTGTCGGCTTGGGGGGAGCGCCTCGTCGCCGATCGGGACCGGTTCGGCTTCGTGGAGCGGCATCCCTTGCCGCCGGTCGATGGCGAGGGACGGATCAGCTTCCGGCTGCGGGAGACGGACGCGGAGCTGTTTCCGGCGGAGGCGTGGAAGTCCGCGCTGCATGCCGAAATCCGCGAAATGACGGAGGCATTCCCGCGGATCGCGGCTCCGGCCGAAGGGTATCTGCCGCTGCGCGAGGCGATCGCGCACGAGCTGCGGCGGGAACGCGGCATTCGCGCGGACGCCGCGAACATCTGCATCACGAGCGGCTCCATGCAGGCGATCGCGCTGCTGTCGATGCTGCTCGTGCGGCCGGGCATGCCGGTCGTGGCGGAGAACCCCGGCTACGCCGGCTTTCGCCGCGCCGTGACGGCGCAGGGCGGCGCGCTGATCGCCGCGGGTGTCGACGACGACGGCATCGTGCCCGAAGACTGGGACGCGGGCCTGCTGCTCGTCACGCCGACTCGGCAGTTCCCGACCGGGGCGGTGCTGTCCGCGAAGCGCCGGGCGGCGCTGCTCGACTGGGCGCGGCGCGGCGCGGTGATCGTCGAGGACGATTACGACAGCGAGCTGCGCTGGGGCGGCCGGCCGGTCGAACCGCTGAAGGCACTCGACCGGGAAGAGCGGGTCGTGTACATCGGCACATTCTCGAAGACGATGTTCGTCGACCTGCGCATCGGCTACGTTGTGCTGCCGGATGTCCTGACGGAGCCGTTCCGGCTCGCGAAGGCGCTGCTGGAACCGCATCCGTCCGCGCTCGTCGAGCAGCGGGCGCTGGCGCATTTCATCGGCAGCGGGGCGTACGCGAAGCATGTGCGGCGGATGAAGCGGACGGTCGGGCGCCGGCTGTTGGCGTTCCAGGAATCGGTGGAAGCGCGGCTTGCGCCCTGGTTCCGGTTCGTGCCCGCGGACGCGGGTCTGCACATGTACGCCGAGTGGCGGGGCGATCCGGCGGACTATGCGCGGCTGCGGGCCACCTGCGCGGAGAGAGGCGTGGACTGGTCGCTCGGCGACAGGCTGTGGGAAGGGGACGCCGAGCGCCCCTGCATGGCGCTGTTCGGCTTCGCGCATTTGAGGGAGGCGGCCATCGCGGCGGGCGGGGCAGTGATCGAGGCGGCCTGCCGCGGGCTGGGCGGCGAGTGAACGCGAAGAAGCGGCAAGCCCTTGGGGCTTGCCGCTTCTTCGCGTGTTTCGTGCCGGTTGGGCGGAGGGGCTAGTCGGCGGGCGTTTCGGCCACCGTTTCGGCAACCGCATCTCCGTTTAGGATTCGGCCAGCGTGCCGAGCTTCTCGCCCATGCGGACCTTAAGGCCGACGGCGAGATCGCTCCGCGGGACGAAGCTGTCGTCCTCCGTGAGCAGCACGACCGTGGAGCCGAATTCGAAGTAGGCGAGATCGTCGCCTTTTTGCATTTTATCGCGCAGGGGCTGGACGTACTTGATGCTGCTGACGTTCAGCGCCCCGACCTTGACGATGGCCGTCTCCGCGCCGGCATGGCGCATGTAGGTAATGAGCCGTTCGTTGCGGCTCAAGACCCGCCGCATGTGGCGCAGGCCGAACTCGTTGACGGGGTAGACTTTGCCGGGCACGTGCTCGCGTTCGACGACGGTGCCCGAGACGGGCGTATGTATGCGATGATAATCGGTTGGGCTTAAGTAGAGCACGATGAAGTAGCCGTTCTTGTAATTCTCGGTGCGCGGCGAACGGTTGAGCAGCTCCTCGATCGTGTAATCCTGGCCTTTGACGTTCAGGATCGTCCCTTGGCGGATCGGGCCGCAGCCGGTGATGAGTGCGTCGACGGGACTGACGACCGCGTCGGGCTCGGCGTCGACTGGCCGGGAGCCGGGTTTCAGGCGCCTCGTGAAAAATTCGTTGAGCGTGCTGTATTCGTGCAGCTGCTTCTCCGCCTCCTGCACGGCAATGCCGTACATGCGGGCGAATCTCGGTATAAAAGGCCGGCTGGCGGGCGATTGTGCGAAGCGGCCGGTTATGCGCGATATCCACTTGCGCGAGCTAAGCTCGGTCATGGATCGGAGCAGCCATTTGCTCATGCCGGTAGTTCACGTCCTCTCTTGGATAAAAGGGCTGTTTCGGGTCGGTCTGCGACTAGTGTGACATATCGCGGGGTAATTATCAATAGAATCCATGCTCCCGGGTTTAAGGGTGCGGGCGTCTGCGAAAGCTGGAGATGAGGTGATGGATCATGACGTTATGGGTGCTTTTGGGCACGGCGGCCGGAGGCGCGCTGCTGGCTTGGCTGCGGCTGATCTCCCGCGGGGCGCGGCGGCTGCTCGACGTGGCGGCGGTGCTCGCGTACTTGGCTTTCTTCGCGGAGGCGTCGAGTGCCGTCATCCGGACGCTGCTCGATGATACGGTGTTCATGACGCGGGTGCACGAGGTGCTGCTGAGCCCGCTCTTTATGGCCGGCGCCGGGTATTTGGGGGTATACGCGCTGAGCTTGCTGGCGGCGCGGGCTTGGACGGGGACAAATAGTTAGGCTGGCGGAAACCGGCGAAGACAGGCAGATGGCGGTTGCCGGCTTGCCTCCCTTGCGTATGCTGTAACAGCACATTACAGGAGAGGCGGTCAGTCGCGCCATGGAGAAACCCAGAGTCGCTTTCGTGACGCCGGGTACGTTTCCTCTGCCATCCCCGGGCAGCAGCTCGGTCGAGCGCGTAGTCGAGAAAATCGTTCCGCTGCTCGTTCCCCGCATCGAAGCACATATTTACGGCCGTATCAGCCGCACGCTTGGCAAGCGAGGGCGGTTGGGCGGAGCGTCCGTCGTCCGGTTCCCGGCGGCGAGCAAACAGCGGTACATCGCATCCGTCCGGCGCGCGGTCGGCCAGCTTCGGCCCGATCTGCTTCAGGTGGAGAACCGTCCCCGCTACGTGCTCCGGCTCAAGCAGGCGCAGCCGAACAAGCGGATTTGGCTGAACCTGCATTCCAACACGTTCATCCAGGAGCGGGCGATTCCGGTGCGCACCTTGACCCAATGCTTTGGGGCGGCCGAACGCGTCATCGTGAACAGCGAGTTTCTGCGGGAGGATGCGGCGAAGCGCGTCCCCCAATACGCGGATAAGCTCCGGGTTGTCTACCCCGGCGTCGACGTCGAACGGTTCCCGTCGCAGTACTCGGCCGAAGGCGCGTCCCGGCGGGCGGAGCTGCGCGCGAAGCGCAAGTGGACCGGACGCAGCGTCGTGCTGTTCATGGGCCGGCTGCAGCCGATCAAGGGCGTGCATCATCTGCTGAAGCTGATGCCGCAGCTGATCCAGGAGCACCCGTCGGTGCTGCTGGTCATCGTCGGCGGAGCGTTCTACGGCTCCAAACGGACGACGGCGTACGTACGGCAGCTGCACCGGCTCGGACGGAAGCTGAAGAATCATGTCGTCTTCGTGCCGTACGTGCCTTACTCCGAGGTGCCGAGCTGGTTTCTCGGGGCCGACGTGGCGGTCGTCCCGTCCGGCAAGCGTGAGGCATTCGGGCTCGTGAACGTGGAGGCGATGTCCTGCGGACTGCCGGTCGTGGCCACGCGGGCGGGCGGCATGAAGGAGATCATCGTCGACGGGACGACCGGGTTCCTGGTCGATCCCGAGAACGTCGCCGCGGAGATGCGCCAGCGGCTGCTGGAGCTGCTGCGCAACGACCCGCTGCGCCGGCAGATGGGGCTGCACAGCCGCGATCGGGTGGAGCGCTACTTCACATGGCAGCACTCCGCGAACCGGTGGCTGCAGCTGCTATCGGAGACGTAAGGACGGAGCGCGGCCGCATCCCGCTGTAAAAATAAGGTTGAAATTTGTCGGCAATCTAGCTAGAATAGGAAGAGATTCGAGGACGTTCGTGCCTCATGAGCAGCAGGAAGCACCTGTTTGCAGGCTGGTTTATTCAGCTTGCGGACAGGTGCTTTTTTATGTTTTCGCGCGCTGGGGAGCCGCGAAAACTTAGGGGATTTTCAAGGGAGAGGGCTCGTCGAAATCTAGCGAAGGGTGGTAGAATATGTTAAACGGCGGGACTTTGGGCGGTGGGTCGCAGGTCGCTCAGCCCGGCGTTATCGCGGATAGGACTGACAAGCTGAAGCCAGGCGTTGGTGTAACAGGGTCTGGCGGAATTTATAGGAGGGTATCGGTGTGAAGAAAAGAAGACTGGCGTTCTTGGCGGCCGCGACGGCGTTGGCGGGGAGTTTGATCGGTGGGGGAGCGGTCTCGGCGGAGAATCCGCGCATCGTATCGGTCGACATGCCGATCGAGGTGTTGTTCGACGCTCGAAAACTGGCCTCCGACGTGAAGCCGAAGCTCGTAGACGGCACCGTATTGGTACCGCTGCGCGTCATTGCGGAGAAAATGGACAGTACCATTGCCTTGAACGGCAAGAGCATCACGGTTGCCAAGGGCAAAGCTAAAATTGAGCTGACGATCGGTTCGAAGACGGCCGTGATCAACGGTACCCAAACGACGCTGCTGCAAGCGCCGACTGTTGAGAACGGCAGAACCCTTGTGCCGCTCCGGGTGATCAGCGAAGGGCTGAATGTTGCCGTGGAGTGGGACAGCCTTTTGAAGTTTGTGTGGGTGGGGAGTAAGGAGGTGCCTGAACTGAACGACATTGTTAAGCCAACGGATTTTAAACCGTATAAGGATTATTATAATGGCGGTCCGAAAGGAATCATGGATGGAGGTTACGGGACATATACAAATGCAACGATTGTTGAATTGAAGGATTTCCCCTACAAGAGTGGCCCAATTATTTATTATAGATTTGATCTAGCTTTTGACCAAGATAATAATGTCTATATGCAATCCATTGAAAACACAATATCATCTATTAACCCGAGATATTATTTGTTGTCAAAAGATATAGTACCTGTTTATAGCAATCCTTTATACTATTTACGTAAAATACCTAAAAAGGGAATTCATTTTTATTATAATGACACAAGAAATATAGGAGGGAAGTATAGCAGTTTTCAAAAAATAGAATTTATTGATGCCGGTCATACGATTCCTTTGGGTGATAAGAGGTCCAGTGCAGTTCTTATTAAAAATCCATGGAGGTTAGGAAGTTGAAAAAGTGCTTTGCACTTATTGGAGTTATTATTTTATTAGCTTCATTCTTTCCATCAAAATTATTCCAACATGTTTTAGCGGATGCTGGGAATCCAAGTATTACTCCTGTCAGAGAACGAATCTCCTATCCGGATGGAACATATAAAAATTCAAACATGCGCTATGCAGTTGGGTTTGTTTATGAAGATATTTGGTCCGATTCTTCTGGTGGGAACTGGAGCCCGGATCCAGTAGGTGCAACAGGAGTGACAATTACTAACCCATATACATTTTCATTTGTTGGGCGAACAATAAAAAATGTAAATGTGCTACCGTTTGCTCCTGGAACCCGAGATAATGGGATATTCACTGATTCAAGAGGTCAGGACTGGATTATTTATAAGGATTGGGTAGGAGAGAATTCATCGCTTCCTTCCAAGTCTGCTGTCGCTGGTTTAGGAACAAGTTCGGTCTCTTTTAACGTTACATTAACTGGAGATCTAACAACCAGAACTCCCTATAACATTCGAGATTTGGATGGTGCCTGCGGCGACTGCTCACCCAACGTCAAAGGCTACCGCTACTTCTTCCCGGTTCTGTTCACGTTTGAGCTCAACGGCTACATGGAAGTCCATCACTACACAACGGACGGCACGAACATCGACAGCGCCTTCCCGGACCAGTCCGCGGACTTGACCGGGAGTCCGAAGACGCTGACGCCGGCCGCGAATCCGGGCTACGATTACGTCGGCTACAAAAAAAGCACCGTTGCGCCGCCTTCGGGCGGCAGCATCGTGACGGGCAATCCGCCGACGGTGACCTACGACGCCACGTACGACACGTACTACCTCAACCTGTATTATACGAAGAAGGCCGACGGACAGGCTGTCATCCGGCACGTCACTCGCGACGGGAACAGCCTAGACGGCACGATTTTCGAGGAGAAGACCGAGCCGCTCACGAAAGGGGCACCGTACTCGCCTTCCCACCCGAGCGCCAGCGGCTTTACCTATGCCGGCTATGTCAAATCGACCACCGGCACGCCGCCCACGGCGTTCGGCAATCCCGCGAGCGGCGAATACGGCATCGGCGCCTACGACGGTTCGTTCAAGACGCTTTACTTATACTACGTGTACGACGCGCCGCTCGCGGCCGGCGAGATCAACATCCGTCATATGGTCCGGGAAGGACCGAGCGGGATGTATTCGCTCGAGAAGCAGCAGACGATTCCCATCGCCGCGCTGCCGCATAGCTCAACTTACAGCTACGACGCTTCCTACGGCACGTTCGTCGGCAGCAATTTATCCTACGTGGCCTACTCCGCCACCGAGACGGCGAAGACCAGCCAGTCCGTCAGTCTTAGCGCGACGACCAATAAAGCCTACGTATCGTTTTTCTACGAGAAACCCCTCTCGTTCACCGGCGACTTCGACGTCCTGCCGCCCACTCTCCCCTATAAAGCTTCGTTTACGCTGCATCCTAAAAACTTTCAGCTGAAGGGCTGTACCTATCTTTCGCATCGCTTCAAAATCGAACGAAACGGCACCTGGACCGGCAATCCGGTGAGCGGCCAGACGACGGATTCGACCTTCTCGTTCGGCAATTATCCATGGGTCATCGGGGTCGGCGTGCATAGCGTTTATATGCAAATCGTCACGAGCTGCGGCACGTCGGATTGGATCGGCCCCAAGCCGCTCACCGTGACTGGGCCGGCCGTCAATAACCCGCCGACGTTTGAGGTCGGCTTCGTTGAACCTGGTCAGCCTATCAAACCGCTGCACCAAGTGGTTGAAGGCACAACGCTCAATTTGATCTTCATCAACGATCCAACCGTGCCGACGCCGAACGATCCGGACGGGGATACGATTTACTTCATGGGCTTCGACTTCGCGTCCGGTTCACCATTCGTCCAGTCGATTCCATCCAAGAGCCTCGAGTATGGCGACGGGCAGCATAATTTGAAAATGGACACGCTCGGCTATCATTACGTCTGCGCGCAAATGCGCGACGAATGGGGCGCGACGGCAGACGCTTGTACGTACATTGAAGTCGTGCCGAAGAACCCGGTGCCGGTCATCGACTGCCCGCCTTCGGTGATCGCGAACCATCCGATTCCCGCCGGAGCCATTAACGGCAATCGCAGCTATAGCCCGATCTCGTACCTCAAAATCGATCACAGCCGCGACGAATGGAAGAACAAGCAGACCACCTATCCGAATTCGGGGACGACGGATATTACCGTACAGGTATCGCTATCCGTTTACGACGAGAACGGCCTGAAATCGCTGGCCCCGGCCACCTGTACGATCGTCGTGAAGCCGGATCGCCCGCCTGTCGCCAAGCTCGTCGTTCCGCCGCTGTCGGTCCGCGGCACGCAGCTCGACCTGCTGAACAAGTCGACCAGCCCGGACGCTGACGCCATCGCGACTGCGGAATACAAGTACAAGTATGATGCCAACAACAACGGATTTGCGGACGATGCGTGGAAGGCGGCAAGCGGTACGCTGGCCAAGCTGCAGTTCACCCCGACAAAGGTCGGCAAATACTTGTTCTATCTGAAGGTCACGGAAGAATACGGGCAGTGGGACGATACGGATTCCGATCCTCCATCGACACTGACGCTCGACGTGGTCAACAACGCGCCTGAAGTATCCTTTGAGATGGAAGGGAATAATCCGAACCCGAATCTGGATCCTTACACGCGCATTCAACCCGACGAAATGGTGAAATGGCCGGTGTACGTACCGGGAACGAATACCCTTGTCTATAACACCAATCATTTGTGGCGGACAAGCGCGGGCAGCATGATCAGCGGAGAAGGACGGAACTTCGGCCAGCAGTATGACGAGGCGTATACCTATAACGTCACGCGTTATAATCAAACGAAGTCGTCGTACCAAGCGTATCCGTTAACGAACAACGGGTACGGCTCCAACGAGTTAAACCCGTGGAGATCCACGCTGCAGTCCGCCGTCGTCACGAATCTCTTGAATAAAAAGGGCGACGGATTGCTGACCTGGTACAATAATCCGCCGAAGATCCGTTCGACGAAAAAGCTGTTGATCTATGACTATCACAATACGTCCAGCAGCTACAACAACGGGCACACGACGTATGATTACGACGATGAAATTTTCGCGCTTGATCCCCAAAAGCTCTCCCCGATCAAGGATGTTTTCGGGCAGTGGGGCTCGGTCTCGCAGGCGTATACCAACGGAGATCCGACTGCTTACGTCTTGACCAATTTCAGTTTTGCTAGCAGAACCGTCGAGTTTCTAAGCGCCGGCACCATGAAGAAGAACATATCCGTTACGGTGACGAGCATGCCGGATTATGAGCTGGCGGATCAGTACCTCTACATCAAACGGAACTGGACCTATGGCAATAACCAAACCATCTCGGATATCGGCGTGTTCGACGCGCGGACAGGCCAAGAGCTGTCCAGCACGTTCGCCAATCCTACGATCGATCAGGGTGCTCAGAATACGAGCATCGGCAACATGATTTTCTGCGGCGTCCAAGGCAGCAGCGTCATTTTATGCAACACTATTTCGACCGCGACTGAGCGGCATTACAAGCTGACCCGCGATATGGCGCTTATCGAACTGCCTGCCTGGACGGCTCCGGCACCGGTCAATCCGGACATTAAGACCATGTCCAGCCCGTCTTACGCGGCGATTGCTTCCATGACGGACGCTGCCGGCAATATCTATCGGTACGAGGCTTATTACAATCAAGCCTATAATTCGGGCTATTACGATCTGAACGTCGCGAAGTACAACGCGGATTATACGTTAGCCTGGCGGCAGTACATCGGGGATGCCATCCGGAACGACGCAGCGGTTCGAGGGCAGCAAATCGGCACCACGCCGGAAAACTCGTTCTTAACGTCGTACACGTATCCGGAAATCAAAAGCGGTTTTTACTTTAATCCCGCGAAGAACGAGCTTTATGCCAAGGTGTATTACGACCATACCCGGCCGGGAGACGTTCTTCCGATGATGTACGAACGGGTGTATGTGCTGAATACCGCATCGGGCGCAATTAAGCGCAAGGCGGATTCGCTTAATGGGGACGACCTGAGCATGTACCATTACGGCGGCAGCGATTTCGGGGCTTACACCCAATTTTCAACTGACTTCTCCGGGAACATGACATCCAAGAGCAGACTTGGCCAGACGGCCGACGGTTATCGGACCAGCTTGGATCCGGGCAACGGGGCGACGTGCGATGCGGGCGGCGGCACCATGTACGCCACTTACGGACGAAGCAAGGTATTCGACGCGGCGGGCAATCCGGCTGGCAGCGTGTTGACCGGCTGCAATTATTCCGCATCGCCGATCTACGGCGCCTATTACATGGATGGCGTGTACGTGACGCTCTCGCAAGGCCGTCCGACGACGAGCTCGAGTTCCGGCACCTACTCCAATACCATGAGCATGACGGTATCGGTCGGCCCGCCGACGACGAATCCGCTTATCGTCAAGCCGTTTACGAACGGTCAGTTCTATTCGCCGTTCTCGCTCTCGGATGATGAAGTGAAATTCAGCTTCAAGATCGACGACGTAGACTACGACAAGGAGTGGCTGGGCTTCTCCTTCCGCATGAAGGATCGGCAGAACGGTTACGCGCTCGAGATGGACGGGAACAAGATCGAGCTAGCGAAATACGTCGCCGGCGCGCGAACCGTACTCCGCTCGCAGGCATTTCCGCTGCTCAGCCGGAAGACGTATGCGGTGAAGCTGCAGATGAACGGCAGCCATTTCGCGATGTTCCTGGACAATACGCCGCTCTTCGAGGCGGACGATGCGACGTACGCGACGGGGCGCATCGGGTATTTCGCGAATAAGTCGTTCGTGACGTTCAGCGGGCTGGCCTACAAGCCGCTCTCGCCAAACGACGTCTGGTCCGAGCAATACGCGATATGGGACGAAGGTTCCGCGAAGGCCGAGATCCAGTATCGCAACATCGTGTTCAGCGATCCGGAGAACGACCCGCCCGCCGGTGGCGTCTATGACTGGTCCGTGGAGCATACGGCGCGCTTCATTCACAATCAGGGCGTCTCGGCGCTGAACGGCAGGACGTTCCCTAACGCTCAGCTGACGTTCGACAAGGTCGGGGATTACGTCGTCTCCCTAAAGGCGAAGGACGATCCGAATCCGGATTACCTCTCGCCGGACAACACGTTCGCTGAGTACAGGAAGTCATCGAATGAGTTCACCAACAAAATAACGGTACATCGCCGGCCGATCGCCAAATTCACGCTGGCCAGCGACGCGCAGCACAAAATCCTATGGACCGATACCAGCTACGACCCGGACCGCTACTTCAGCAGCACCGATTACTCAACGGAAGCTACCGGGATCGACTACAAGGCAACCAAAGGGATTCTCAAGAAGCGATTTTATTACGTGACGCCAAGCGGCGCATATAAAGAAGCGAAGCTGACAGCGCCGCAGGAGCTGGGCACGTACGAGGTCGGCATGGCCGTAGCGGACGAATACGGCGCGTGGTCGGATTGGTACGTCGTCATGCTGCCAGTGACAGATCTGGCGCCGCCGAACGCGCCGCCGGTTCCGGGCTTTACAGCGGATCGCGTCAACACGTTCCGCGGCGTGCCGGTCACGTTCGATTCGACGGCCTATGATGCGGAAGACGGCGACCGTACGAAGCTGTCTCACGAGTATTACCTCTCGAACGCCGCGGCCGGCTCCGCGGAGACGTTCGCGAACGACTCGCGAACCAGCTGGACGAAAAGCTTCGGCAGCTTAGGTACCTTCAACGTACGGCAAATTGTTACCGATTCCGACGGCGCGCCGGCGGAGTACAGCCTGCAGGTGAACATCGTGAACCGGAAGCCGGCCGCGTCGGTGACGGTGCCGGAAAGCACCGATCAGAACCAGCCGACGAAGCTGACCGTGACGCGGCCGGATTTTCAATGGGATTACCGGGATGCGGACGGCGACGGCCAGATGCAGTTCCAGGTGAAAATCTATAAATACGGCGGCGTGCTCCAGTACGATTCCGGCGTCAAAGGCGCGAGCGCGAAGAATTGGGCGCCGGGCGCCGATCTGCCGGAACGCGTGAATATGTACGTCATTGTCCGCGTCTTCGACGGCTACGAGTGGAGCGACGACAGCGCGCCGCATTATTTCTACATCGAGACGAACCGGCCGCCGTCCGCGGACTTCGACTGGTCGCCGAAGCCGGTGTATGAAGGCGATGCGGTGACCATCGCGCAGACGGTCGACGACCCGGACCGGGATTCGCTCAGCGTGCAGTACGCCGTGAAGGATCCTAGCGGCGCGGAAACCGCGTACTCATATGCGCTGAACCCGCCGTACGCCGCCGCCGGTCCGCGCCTGAGCGGGACGAAGCCCGGCACGTACGTCGTGCGCATGACGGTCTCCGACGGCAAGGCGGCGCCGGTCACGGTGACGAAGAACATCGTCGTCCTGCCATTGTCGGTGACGGGCCAAGTGAAGCATACGGACGAGTGGAACGAGCGGCGCATCGCCAGCAACCTCAAGGCGGGCGGGGACGCGGAGCATCCGCGCGCGTACCGGGTATTCTGGGCGGGCGAACGGTTCGTGCTCGGTGCGGCCACGACGGATACGCTGACGAATACGGATGCGGTTGAAGTCAAGGTCACGATGGGCGGTACGACCGTAAGCCTGACGCCCCGCGATGCCGCGCGGACCTCGTGGAGCGGGGACATGTGGGAGCCCGATTTCGAGCAGCTCCCGGACGGGCCGCTCGCATTCGTCTTTAAGGCCGTCTACAGCAACGGCACCGTCAAAACCGCGACGGTTACGGTCGAGATCGCGGGCAACGTGCGGCAAACCGTCGGCGTTCACCGGCGGAATTAAGGGAAGCTCCGCCGAGCGGGCAAGCGCGCGGCCGCGCCGGACAGCCTGGCCGTCGCGGGCAAGCCCGGGCGGCTGGGCGTTTCGCCCCACTTACGCATCGCTTTCGCTTCGCGTATCGTTTTGTCGTACCACCGCCGCTTCGCTGCGGAAAGATCGCCGGAAAATGCGTTATTTTCCCCGTTCTTTCCGCATGGAGCGGCTTTTTACGCATAAAATGCGCCTCGGCCATGTGACCTGCCCATGGGTGAATGCATATGCTACCTATGACTATTCAGGTGGGAGAAGGAGAGGGCTATGGCGAAGAGCAGCAAGGGAAAGAGTCCGAAAGGGCGCAAGCCGTTATTTTACGTGGATAATCCGAACGCCTCGGAGTTGAAATGGCTCGAGGAGCTGAAGAAAAGCAAGCCAGCGGACAAAACCGGCACCAAGCGCAGCGTTCAAGTGAACGCGGCTCCCCCGGTGCTGGAACCGCAAGTGCAGCAACCCGTCGAACCGGTTCCGGCCGAACCGGCGGAGTCGGCAACCCTTCCGCAAGAACAGCCCGACGCGCCGGAGGCCGAGCGCATCGATGCCGTCGCCGTCGCCGAATCCAAAGAATCGCCGGCGGCGGTTGAAAGCGAGACGGCCGAAGCGGAAGCACCGGCAGCGCCGGAGGCGGAGCCGCAAGCCGAAGCCGTGCTGACGCCGGAAGCGGCGCCGCAGGAACAGCCGGAGGAAGAAACCGAAGAGCCGGAAGCCGTCATTTCACCGGAAGCGTTCGTGGAAGAGCGCCGCATGCCGAACTCGCCGCTGCCGTTCATCCACACGGACGATCTCGCGGATGACGCGGTGACGACGGAGAAGCTGGCCGTCGGCGCCGTCGACACGAGAAGTATCAAGATGGGCGCGGTGAAGCCGCAGTCGATCGCGGACTTCGCCGTCGAAAGCATTCATATCGCGGAGAACGCCGTGACGGCTTCCAAGATCGCACCGGAATCCATCACGGGCGAGCATTTGGCCAAAAACGCCATTTCCGGCGCCAAGATCCGCGACCGTTCCGTCACCGGCGACAAGCTGCGAGACAGCAGCATTACGTCGGAGAAGCTGGCAGACCGGACGATCAGCGCCGATAAGCTCGCGGAAGGCTCGATCGAAGCGAAGCATCTGAAAGACTTGGTCATCACGACGGACCTCCTCGACGATCAGTCCGTGACGACGGCGAAGCTGCGCAGCGCGGCGGTCCGCACGGAAAGCATCGCGAACGAGGCGATCAGCACCTCCAAGCTCGCGGAAGGGTCGGTGACCCGTTCCAAGCTGCGCGACGGCGCGGTGACGGGCGAGAAAATCAGCCTGGGAGCCGTGGAATCCGGCCATCTGCAGCCGGGGCTGCTGCTCGCGGACCACGTCGCGCCGGGCGTCCTGCTGGGGAAGCACATCGCGCCGGGCGAAATCACGACCAGCCATCTCGCCAAAGGCGCGGTCGGCGCTAAGGAGCTTCAAGCCGAAGCGGTGACGTCCGAAGCCATCGCGCCGGAAGCCATCGGCTCCCGGGAGCTGCAGGAAGGCGCGGTCAAATCGCGGCATGTTGCCGCCGCCGAAGTCGGCACCGAGCATTTGCAGGATCAGGCGGTGACGACCCCCAAAATTGCCGATTTGTCGATCTCGACGATCAAGCTCATCGATCAGGCGGTCACGTCCTCGAAGATCGCCGATAAGAGCATTACCTCGCTAAAGCTGTCCGACGACGCGGTCCAAGGCAAGCATCTGAGCCGTCTTAGCATCAACGGCGACAAATTGGTCTACGACAGCATCGAAGAACGGCATATGAGCGAAAACTCGGTCGGCTCCAAGCAGCTGATCGACGGCAGCGTGCTTGAGAAGCATCTCGGCGAAGGCGCCGTCACCGGAAGCAAAATCGTCGATAACGCGATCCACGAAGCGCATATCGCCAAAGCGGCGGTCGGCACCCGGCAGCTGCAGAACGGTTCGGTCACGGAGCAGAAACTGGCGGATGGCAGCGTCGCCAGCTCGAAGCTGGCGGAGCAGGCGGTGCAGACGAAGCATGTGGCCGACGAGTCGATCACGTTCGACAAGATCGCGCCGGAAGCCGTCCGCGCGTTCCATCTGTCGGCCGGTGCGGTGACGGAAGAGTCGATCACGCCGGAATCCATCTCGTCGGAGCATCTCCAGCCGGGACTGATCGACTCCTTCCACCTCCGCAAAGGCGCGGTCGAGACGAATGCGATCCAGGACGGCGCGGTCAAAGCGGCGAAGCTGGCGAACGGCGCGGTGACGGAACGGCATCTGGCTGCCGGGTCGGTCTACTCGCATCATTTGGCGGACCATGTGGTCAATTCGCTCAAGCTGTCCCCGGAAAGCGTGTCGACGGATAAGCTGACGGATTGGGCTGTGACGGGGGAGAAACTCGCGGACGGCAGCGTCACGACGGCGAAGCTGGCGGGCGGCGCCGTGACGGGCGAGCAGCTGGCGGACGGCACGGTCGGTTCGCGCCACTTGGGCGAGCGCACGGTGGAGGGACGCCATCTGACGGAAGGCGTCGTGTACGAACGCCACCTGGCCGCGGGCGCGGTCGGCGGCAATGCCATCGCGCAGGGCGCGGTTACCGGCGATAAGATCGCCCAAGGCCACGTGAACGGCTCGCATCTGGCGAACGAGTCGGTCGGCAGCCGGCACCTGGCGGAGCAATCGATCTTCGGCGCGCATCTGTCGCCGGGCAGCGTCAAAGACGTGCACCTGAGTAAGGATGCCGTCACGGAAGGCAAAATCGCCGAAGGCAGCATCGCCAGCCACCACCTGCAAAACGAATCCGTCGGCTCGCGCGTCATCGAGCCTTCGGCGGTCCAAGGGCAGCACGTCGCGGCGGCGGCAATCGACGCCAACCATTTGGCGGACGGTTCCGTCGGCAGCTCGCACCTGAAGATCGACAGCGTCCTGCGGCTGCATCTGGCGCGGGAATCGGTCGGCACGGAGCAGCTTGAGGACGAAACGGTAACGGGCGGCAAGCTGGCCCAACTGTCCGTCAGCGGGGAGCATATTCAGCTGGAGACGATCGCGGGCAAACATCTGAAGCCCGAGGCGGTCCAAGGGTATCACATCCGCAAAGGCTCGATCTCGCAAGCGCATTTGGCGGCGGAGTTCTATACGTTCGAGAAAGCTCCGGACGGCATCATCCACGGCAGTAAAATCAAGCGGGGCACCATCAGCGGCGAGCTGCTGGCCGACGGCGCGGTAAGCGGCGCCCATCTCACGGGCGGTTCGGTCGGCGCGGGAGCCATCGCGGGCGGCGCGGTCGGAGAGTTTCACCTCCAGGCCGGCTCGGTCACGTTGGGCAAAATCGCGGCGCGTTCCATCTCGAGCGCGCATATTCTGACGGGCGCGGTGGGCAGCGACGCGCTCGCCGACGGCGCGGTCGGCGCCTCGAAGCTGGCGAAAGGCGCGGTGGGCACGGATACGCTGGCCGACGGTTCGGTAGCGGGCGCGAAGTTGGCGGACGGTTCGGTCAGCGCCACGAAACTGGCGGGCGGGGCGGTCGGCAAGCACGCCTTGGCGGACGGCTCGGTCGTCGGCTCGAAGCTGGCGAAAGGCGCGGTGGACACGGATGCGCTGGCGGACGGCGCGGTAGCGGGCACGAAGCTGACGAGCGGCGCGGTCGGTACGAAGGCCTTGGCCGACGGGGCGGTAAGCGGCGCGAAGCTGGCGGATGGTTCGGTCGGCGCGAAAGCGTTGAGCGACGGCTCGGTCGTCGCCGCGAAGCTGGCGAAGGGTGCGGTGGGCACGGACGCGCTGAGCGACGGCTCGGTCGTCGGCTCGAAGCTGGCGAAAGGCGCGGTCGGCGCGGAAGCGCTGAGCGACGGCGCGATTACCGGCTCGAAGCTGGCGAAAGGCGCGGTGGGCACGGACGTCCTTCACGACGGCGCAGTGAACGGCGCGAAGCTGGCGGCGGGAGCGGTAAGCGCGAAAACGTTGGCCGACGGGTCGATCACCGGCGCGAAGCTGGCGAAAGGCGCGGTAGGCGCGGACGCCTTGCTCGACGGGGCGGTGAACGGCGCGAAGCTGGCGGCGGGAGCGGTGAGCGCGAAAACATTGGCCGACGGGTCGGTCACCGGCGCGAAGCTGGCGAAAGGCGCGGTCAGCGCGGACGCGCTGCACGACGGGGCGGTAACGGCCTCGAAGCTGGCGGACGGCGCGGTGGGCGTTAAGGGATTAGCCGACGGCGCGGTGAGCGGCGCGAAGCTGGCGAAAGGTGCGGTGGGTCCCGACGTGCTGATGGACGGCGCGGTCGGCGGCGCCAAACTGGCGGACGGCTCGGTCGGCGCGAAAGCGTTGGCGGACGGCTCGGTCATGAGCACGAAGCTGGCGAAAGGCGCGGTGGATACGGAGGCGATCGCGTTCGGCGCGGTGGACGGCACGAAGCTCGCGCCGGATTCGGTCGGACCCGAAGTTCTGATCGACGGCGCGGTGGACGGAACGAAGCTGGCGAACCATGCGGTGGCGGAGCGGCATCTCCAGGACGGATCGGTGACGGCGAGCAAAATCGCGCTGAAATCGATTGGCGAAGAGCATCTCGCGCCGGGCGCGATCACCGGCCGCGCGCTGGTTGACGGCACGATCGGCACGGCAGCGCTGGGAGACGGCGCGGTGACGGGCGCGAAGCTCGCGGACGGCGCCGTCTCCGAAGGCCATCTTCAGTCCGGCGCGGTAACGATGAGCAAGATCGCCGCGCGTTCGGTAACGACGGCGCATCTGATTCCCGGCGCCGTAGAAGCCGGCGTGATTTGCAGCGGCGCGGTCACGGCCGATAAGCTCGCCCTAGGCGCGGTTACGAGCGATAAGCTCGCTGCCGGCGCGGTCACGAGCGATAAGCTCGCGTTAGGCGCGGTCGGCGGGGCCGCCATCGCGGACGGTTCGATCACCGCGGATAAACTCGCGCCGGGCGTGTTGAAGGAAACGAAAACCGCCCTCGTGGACGGTGTGGTAGACGCAAGTAAGCTGGCAGACGGTGCGGTAGACGCAAGCAAGTTGGCAGACGGAGCAGTCGTCGCAAGCAAGCTGGCGGACGGAGCGGTAGACGCAAGCAAGCTGGCGGACGGAGCGGTGGACGCAAGCAAGCTGGCGGACGCAGCAGTCGTCGCAAGCAAGCTGGCGGACGGAGCGGTAGACGCAAGCAAGCTGGCGGACGGAGCGGTGGACGCAAGCAAGCTGGCGGACGGAGCAGTCGCCGCAGGTAAGCTGGCAGACGGAGCGGTGACGGGCAGCAAGCTCGCGCCGGGCAGCATTACGGAAGCGCATCTGGCGCCGGGCCTGCTCGCTTCCCGCCAGACCGGTGCCGTCGATGGCGGCACCTTGGCGGACGGCAGCATCGGCGCGGAGAAGCTCGCCTT
This sequence comes from Paenibacillus sp. GCM10023250, assembly GCF_042653205.1. Classification (NCBI taxonomy): domain Bacteria; kingdom Bacillati; phylum Bacillota; class Bacilli; order Caryophanales; family Paenibacillaceae; genus Paenibacillus; species Paenibacillus sp. GCM10023250. Next base: position 107,377 of record NZ_JBHSHY010000019.1, read on the forward strand.
CTCGCCGGTTGCGACCGTGAAGCGCGCGGCTCCCGCGCTGCAGCAGTTCGGGCTGGCGCCGTACAATTTCCAAGGCCAGGGCGAACAGCTCGACATCGCGATCAGCTTCGAGCAGCCGTTCCCGAACAGCGCCTACGTGTTCGTGGCGACCACCGACCAGCCGTCCTGCTACGCGGTCATCAAGGAGAAAACCGCCGAGGCGGTGCAGCTGACCATCGTGCGCACGCGGATCAGCCCCGAGCCGATCGGGTTCGTGAACTGGATCGCCATTGGCTGACGATGATACGAAACGACGCCGTTCGTTTCCCTGAACAAGACGAAGCATCTTGCCGCGCGGCGGCAGGGTGCTTCTTTGCTTTTCGGCATCCGGCACCGGCTGCGAGCGTTCCCGCCGCGTCCGGGCGTTCCGGCATTACCTCCGAGAACAGGGCCTATCGTGCCGGCCTGGTTCGGCAAGAAACGGAGCGTTTGCCAGCCGGCGGCCTTTTCTAGTATTTCGTGCACCTCTCTCTTTGTAGTAATAGCCAATTTCGGCCGCTAGATTACGATGCCGCAACTTGGGGCTTCGCCAGGCAAGGCGAGCGCCTTAACGTACAACAGCCGTTCCTCTTACTCTCAATCGTCATACACTAACTGGTAACAAGAAGATTTAGGGCAGGTGAGAGGGATGCTGCATCCATTCGGCACGAAATCAGCCCCGTCGAAGGGAGGCTCTCCGTTATTTCCGAAACAGCCGCTTCCTGCGGCGAAACCGGCGGGTGCCGCGAACGGGCATGCGTCCGAGCCGCCGGCTTGGCCGCCGGAACCGGCCGCCGCGCAGCCGCAGGCCGCCGTCCGGCCGCGTGGCAAGAAGCGGGTCCGCGCGGCCGCGCTGGCTCCGAGGCGCGCCATGGCTCGGACCGCGGCGGCCGGATCCGCGAAGCCGCCGCCGCGCGCCAAGGCGAAGCGCCGCGCGCCGGCTGCGGCGAAGCCGCTTCGCCCC